>CAYNLJ010000051.1:0-10255 GCA_964398005.1 uncultured Caldithrix sp.
TGAACCATGATTTACAGGATTTCAGGATTGCCAGGATTTTACAGGCCTCTGATTTCTGAAATCTTGTAATCATGTTAATCAAGAGAATCATGGTTCAGAATTCAACCATGATTAACAATATTTCAGGATTACCTGGAGTTTACAGGCCAGTGATTTCCTAAATCATGTAATCATGTTAATCAAGAGAATCATGGTTCAGAATTGCGCGCTAAAAATAAAAAAGGCCATCAAATCCTGCTTGATCAGATGGCCTTTAGGAAAGATGCTTTCCTATTTAAAGTTCATTTAAAATTTTGGTGTACAAATTAAGCAATTCCTGCTCCGGATCTTCGGAATAGCAGGCATTGATTTCTTCGGTAGTGATGCCTATTTTTTGCAACAACTGCCTGGCCTGGTACCAGGTAGGAATCCATACCAGACGGCGACGAATCATTTCTTTGCTGCCCAACAATCTTTCAAAGTGTCCCACGTTTAGCATGAAGTAGATGTTGTTGGGAAAGGGCGAAGAAACTTTAACCGAACGCGAAGGGTCCCAGACAAAACAGCCGGGATGAGGATCCCACACAAGTCCATTTTCTTTCAGATTCCTGGCAAACACACAAACCCGTTCAGTAAAAGGAATCGGAGACAAATCCGTTTTGGGATTAAAAGGTGTTGATTTCATACCTTCCTCATGTTAATTACACAATGTGTTAACTCTCGATGCATTACAATTTCTCTGATTAATTTAATTAAAAAAAGAGAAAATTCCTAATCAAACGTAAAATAATATTCGGCAGGCCATTTTATTTAAAAAATTTTAAGGATAAAAAAAATCCGCCGTGAAGGCGGATTTTTGCTTATCGTTGAATGGGGTGATTAATATTCATCTTCGTTGTAATAGTCTTCATTAGATGTGAAGGCAGTGGAGTTGTACTTTTTGTCTTTTTCACAAAAGTCAAAAAACTCGCAATCCTGGCAATCAAAATCTTCACAAGTCACCATGTCTTCACAGGTTCCATTCAAATCAAGCGTAATCGATTCTTTGTAACAGAGAGAATCATGATTGTAGTGACAATCACTGCAGCCGCACGTTAGATTCTCATGATAACTCATAATGTCACCTCCTTCAATAAAAGAAAGTCTTTATCTAATGATAATTTTCTTTGTCATGTTCTCTGAGGTAGTTACTTCCCTCTTCGAGCAATTTTTTTTCTTCTTCCGTCAGATTTAAGTAACCCACCCGGTTTATTTTATCCAAAAGTTCGTCAATGACTTTTCGGTAGTATTCCACCTTTTCTTCTTCGCTGCCTTTCCCGCCTGGCCGGTACTTCATTTTGGGAGCTTTGCTACCTGAACTTAAATTACTGAACAAACCCTTTATTTTGTAAAACAAATACCAGTATTTTAAATAAACATAACCAATCACAATACCGCCCAAATGCGCCGCATGAGCAATGCCACCACCATAGGCACCAAAAGTGGAAAAGAACGAAACAAAAGCCAGAAAAGCCATGAAGTACTTAATTTTTACAGGAAAAAGGAAATAGATGTAAATGTAACGATCGGGATATCTCAATGCGTAAGCCAGCATGATCCCGTAAACCGCTCCCGAAGCACCAATGGTGGGACTGGGTGACAGAATAATATTTAAAATTCCGGCGCCCACCCCGGTAATGAAATAATATTTAATAAATTCCTTGGTTCCCCATTCATTTTCTAATTCCGCACCAAACATCCACAGGAACAACATATTAAAGAAAACATGCCAGATTCCTGAAGGATCGTGCAGGAACATATAGGTGAACAGTTGCCAGATTTTAAAATGAGAAAAAACATCAATCCGGTTTAAAGCAAACTGATCAAGGAAAAAATACCTCAGACTGCCATTAAGAATCATCATTAACCAGATGATGCCATTGGCAAACATCAAATTTTTTACAGCCGGCGGTAACATCCCGCCCGATCGGAATCGGTAGTAAGAACCACTATCGTACATGATTTCTTCTTCTTTTAATCAACTTCATTTGAGAAACGACCCTGTTCCTGAAAAGTTTCTTAAGTTTCCGGCAATTTCTCTCATTAGTAAAACTTCTTGCCTGCTTACCAGATGATTAAATCCTTAATAGCTTGACAGAGACGCTACTCTTATCATAAGGCAACAGCATCCCAAATGCAAAATTTTTTAATAAGCTTTGGCAAAAATGACCCGGCCATCCGATTCTTTTCCGCAAACAATGCATTTACCCTTCTCTGCCTTGCGGTCAAATGGAATGTTGCGGATGGTAGCCTTGGTGTCCGCCTTTACTTTTGCTTCGCAATCCGGATCTCCACACCAGTGGCTGTTCAGGAAACCGCCCTGTTCTTCAATGATTTTCTTAAACTCCGTGTAGTCATCCACTTCGTGTGTGTTTTCAATCTGGAATTGACGGGCCTTTTCTAACATCTCTTTCTGCATCAGATCAAGTGTCTGACGAACAGTTTCCAGAATACCTGCTTTTGCAGCAAAATCCTTTTTCAAAGTATCGCGGCGTACCAGAACCATTCCGTCTTTAGCCACATCTTTAGGGCCGATCTCCAGACGAAGCGGAATACCCTGGAGTTCCCATTCGGCAAATTTGTAACCAGGTTTAAACTGTTCGCGATCATCGAGGATGACATTGAACTCTTTTCGCAACTCTGACCTGACCTCCTCAGCGTAGGCCAGCACCTGTTTCTTTTCTTCTTCGCCACGCCAGATAGGAACAATGACCACCTGCTTCTGTGCTACTTTAGGAGGAATTACGACGCCATTGTCATCACCATGGGTCATAATCAAAGCGCCGATTAACCGGGTACTTACACCCCACGAGGTAGCCCACACATACTGCAGTTTACCCTCTTTGTCCTGAAACTTTACATCAAAAGCTTTGGCAAAGTTTTGCCCTAAATTGTGAGAAGTGCCTGCCTGCAGAGCTTTCTTGTCCTGCATCATGGCTTCGATGGAATAGGTGTGCAAGGCGCCGGCAAATTTTTCTGCCTCAGATTTTTTACCGGCAATGACCGGTATTGCTAAATACTCTTCAGCAAATTTTTTGTAAATATCTAAAATTAGTTTGGTTTCTTCTTCGGCTTCTTCATAGGTTTCATGAGCCGTGTGGCCTTCCTGCCATAAAAATTCAGAAGTACGTAAAAAGAGTCTGGTGCGCAATTCCCATCGCAACACATTGGCCCATTGGTTGATTAAAATGGGTAAATCACGATAGCTCATGATCCACTTTTTGTACATGCTCCAGATAATCGTTTCTGAAGTCGGGCGAATGTAAAGCGGTTCTTCCAATTTTTCGCCACCGCCAATGGTTACCACAGCACATTCAGGAGAAAAACCCTCTACGTGTTCGGCTTCCTTGTGCATAAAACTTTCCGGGATCAACAGTGGGAAATAGGCATTCTCATGGCCGGTCTCCTTAAACATCCGATCTAAATTTTGCTGAATCATCTCCCAGATAGCATAGCCATTGGGTCGAATTACCATTGCTCCTTTAACAGGGGAATAATCAGCCAACTTTGCCTGTAAAATCACATCTGTGTACCAGCGCGAATAATCTACATTTCTTGGAGTAATTTTCTCAGCCATAATTCCTTTTTACGTCTCCTATATTTTTTTGTTGATAAACCAATTAAACTTGCAGGCATTGTACAGAAAGAGTACAATAAATAAAAAGATGGCAAATTTCCGGTGTTGTTTTTGCCACAGATTTACCAAATCGTAATAAAAAAAGCTTCGTGTTTTTCTGTTCATTTTAGTGCGCCTGGAGGGGCTCGAACCCCCAACCTTTGGAACCGGAATCCAACGCTCTATCCAATTGAGCTACAGGCGCTAGTTGAGTGGACGCAAATTTATTTTATCTTTACCACAAAGTCAAGCAAAATTCAAGTTTTTTTTATTATTTAGCCAACTTTCTTTATTTTTTGCGCAAAACGCTTTGGTTTCAATGAATTGTGCAATAAGGCCGACCGATCACCCATGTTAAAGTCTGTCAATACTTTAATAATAATTAATAAAGTTTGAAGTCTGAAGGGTGAAGTTCGAAAAAACAGATAAATGAGACTCAGGGAATAACCGTTGGAGACCTGTAACATGCAAAATTCAAAAAGTCTCTGTGCTTTCACTGCGTCTTCAAAGTTTTTTTTTGGTGGCTGCATTGTCGGAAGGGAAATGATGGGAACTATTCAGGCGCTAAAAATCTTAATTGTATTTCTACCTGAATTTTTTGCCTGGTAAAGGGCCTGATCAGCTTTGTTTACCAATTCCTGTGGTGATTTTACCTGGCTAACATCCGCCACACCGGCACTAAAAGTAAAACGAATTTCAGCTTCTCCCGCCGAGACAATTAACTTTCTGGTTAAATTCAGGAGACGTTGAACATAACGTGCCATATTCTCTTTTTTCAAATCGATCGAAATAATGGCAAACTCCTCTCCTCCTACCCGAAAGGCAAAATCCTGTTCTATTCTTTGATTACTCAATAAGAGTTGGCCAAACTGTTTCAACACTTCATCGCCAGCCGGATGACCAAAATGGTCGTTAACTTTTTTAAAGTGGTCAATATCAAGCATGGCCAGGGAAAAAATCTGCTGATTTTTTAAAAATCCGTGCCACATATTTTCCAGACAAAGATTGAATGACCGCCGGTTTAAAAGTCCGGTTAAAGCGTCTTTTTCAGCAGCATCCCTAAACCGTTGATTATCTTCCAACAGGTCCATCGTTACTGAGCTTAAAGCTTTAAACCTGCTTAGAGGGGTAATTAAATTCTTAAAACGTCGATTTGCCTTTATTAAATAAGTGTGGAACAACTCTTTGGATATTGGCAGGGGCAGAAAATAATTGACATGCGCCCGGTTAATCGCCTTTTCCAACAATTCTGCATCGGGCTGACTGGCCAGCATCATTCTTTGTGTCCAACTGTAATAGTGCATGATGGACCGCAAAAATTCAACACCTTTTTGTTCTTCGATGATGGCTAAAGCACAGGGCGAATGTTCAATAATCTCAGGATTTTTGATTTGAGCGAAATATTCGGCTTCAATGAATTTAATCTGCCATTGGTTCAAATAATTTTTAATGCTTTGTTGTTCTGGGTTTGTGGATTTAAAGAGAATAATCTGCCCGGGTAATTCGTTATTTTGCATGAACCTGGTCTCTTAACTAAAACGAATAAAGCAAAGCGTCTGCAATTAAGAACGATGCAGACGCTAAAGCCAATATTCGTCTCGCAAAGAGCGATCTTTAATGTTCACCAGCAAATTGGAGTGCAGCCGCTACAAAATCCCGGAACAAGGGATGGGCCCGTTTAACTCTCGATTTTAATTCAGGATGAAACTGGCAGCCAACAAACCAGGGATGGTCTTCTAATTCAATCATTTCTACCAGATCGCCATCGGGAGACAACCCACTAATAATCATACCGGCTTCTTCTAATTCCAGTCGGTAACTATTATTAAATTCATAACGGTGACGATGGCGTTCAGAAATCTCCAACTGACCGTAAGCCTTATGAGCCTTGGTACCACTGCGTAATTTGCAGGGATAACTTCCCAAACGCATGGTACCGCCCATGCGTTTAATGGATTTCTGCGTTTCCATCAGGTGAATAACCGGATTGCTGGTCTTGGGATCAAATTCCGTGCTGTTGGCATCTAACTTGCCCAACACGTTACGTGCGTATTCAATGACAGCACATTGCAGACCAAGACAAATTCCAAAAAATGGAATTTTATTCTCCCGGGCATAACGGATGGCAGCCAACTTGCCTTCAATACCCCGTTCGCCAAATCCGCCTGGTACCAAAATTCCACTCACATCGGCCAGTTTCTGCGAAACATTTTTATTGGTCAATTTTTCGCTGTTCACCCACTTTAATTCCACCCGAACATCATTTTCCATTCCGGCATGTTCAAATGCGGCAATAATACTTTTGTAAGCATCCTGCAGTTCAACATATTTTCCACAGACGGCAATCTTGATTTTTCGTTTGACTTTTTGATAGCGTTCAACCTTTTCCCGCCAGTCGTCAATATTTAATTCACCTTTTTCCAGGTGCAATTTGTCTAACACCAGTTCATCAAATTTGACCTGTGCATATTGCAAAGGCACTTCATAAATTACAGAGACGTCCAAGGCATCAATAACTTCATTCGCAGAAACATTACAGAACAAACCGATTTTTTGCTTCACATTTTCCGGTAACGGGCGATCGGTGCGGCATAGTAAAATATCCGGTTGCAAACCGATTTCGCGTAAGCGCATTACGGAATGTTGGGTTGGCTTTGTTTTCAGCTCGTTGGCACCGGAAATAAAAGGCACCAACGTTAAATGAATGACCAACGTATCATGACGATCATCTTTTAAACGAAATTGGCGGATGGCTTCCAGAAAGGGCTGACTCTCAATGTCACCAACCGTACCACCAATTTCAACAATCACAATATCAGCGTCGGTTTTTTCACCCACGTTAATAATTTTCTCATTAATGGCATCGGTAATGTGGGGAATAACCTGAACCGTTGCTCCTAAATAGTCGCCTTTTCTTTCCTTTTGAATCACCTCAAAATACACCTGACCTGCCGTAGCATTATTATCGCGTGTCATGTTCTCGTCCAAAAAACGTTCATAATGCCCCAAATCCAGGTCGGTTTCCGCCCCATCATCGGTTACGTAAACTTCTCCATGCTGGTAAGGACTCATAGTTCCCGGATCCACGTTGATATAGGGATCAAGCTTGAGAATAGTGACTTTGTAGCCTCTGGATTTCAGCAATAAACCAAGAGAAGAACAGGCAATTCCTTTACCTAAAGATGAAACAACACCACCTGTGAGAAAAATGTACTTTCTATTTTTCATGATCTTCCTTTAGTTTGATTTTTTAGTTTTAGGTTTAATTGTTCCAGTTCACCGGGTGTGTCTATGCTGATGGATTCATACCCGGTTTCTACGGTGTAAATTTTGAATCCATGTTCCAGAATGCGCAACTGTTCCAATTTTTCAGCTCGTTCCAATTCCGTCTGTGGAAGGTTGGTTATTTGCAATAAAAATTTTTTACGATAGGCGTAAATGCCCACGTGTTTGAAAAAAGTAAAATGTTGTAACCAGTCCCGTTGACTGGAAACATCTCTTAGATAGGGGATTACACTTCTCGTAAAGTAGAGGGCAAAATTATTTTTATCCCTGACCACCCGTACCAAATTAGGATTCAATAAATCTTCCATTTTCGTAATTTTTTTAACAGGCGTGGCGACTAAAACTTCAGGACGGTTTTCAAAGACCTCCACAAGCTGGTCAAGTAAAGCTGGTTCCACCAGTGGCTCATCGCCCTGCAAATTAACAACAACGTCGGCCTCGAGATTCTGAACGGCCATTGCAACCCGATCCGTTCCTGAGGGGAGTTCCGATGGGGTTAAACAAACTTCCCCGCCAAAATCTTTCACCACCTGCTCAATACGCGGATCATCTGTGGCAACCAGGACTTTCTGGAAACGAGTGGCCTTTTTTGCTTGCTGGTAAACCCATTGGATCATCGGCTTACCCTGAATTTTTGCCAAAGGCTTGCCGGGAAATCTTGTAGATCCGTAGCGCGCAGGAATGACACAAACAGCAATCATTTCCGTACCACCTTTGGTACACTAAAATAGGGGCCAGCTTTCTTTGGAGCGTTTTTCAATGCTTCACTTTGTGGCAGCGATTCTTTGGGCTGATCTTCACGAAACACATTTTGCATTTCCAGCGGATGAGCTAAAGGTTCCACCGAACTGGTTTCCAATTCGTTTAGTTGTTCAACGTATTCCAGAATCTTATTCAATTGTTCGGTTAATTCAGGTACCTCATTCGCTTCTAATTTTAGTTTGGCCAAAGAGGCAATGTATTCGACATCTTTTTGGGAAATTGACATTAAAAATTCCTCTAAGTAAAATGTATTTTAACAGATTAACTAAAAATAATTAAGCACAATTTTAATAAAAATTAATTTTAACATGATAAACCGTTTATTTCAAGTTATTATTGTTTTAATTTTGAAGTAATTTCTTTTAGAAAAGTTCTTTTGACTTAATTCAGCGCAATTCAAATTTAATCAGTAGGACTTAATTTTTTTCGGCAGATTCTTTTAGGAAAAATAGTTCTTAGATGCGACATGGTACTGGCAAATGGAACTTAAATTATCGCTTGTCAAGTAATGGGGTGTGGTTAAAAATTTTTGAGTATTGTTTTAAATTATTCAGAACGGTATCTCGTCTAACATTGGTCAATTCAAAGGGTTGCCAGTATTTAACAGCTACCGGAATCATTTCAATATTCCATGCGGAGATATTTTTTACAGGGATACGGACTTTTAACACGGCACTCTCTTTGTAAATTCTCCGGTTACCTCCAAAAATAAAATCGCCCAATGAATAAACAATAATCCCCTCTTTGTACTTTTCAATTCCCTGCAAAACATGAGGATGATGCCCGACAATAAGATTTGCACCATAATCGATTACACGATGCGCAAACCAGATCTGATCTTCTTCCGGTAAATTTTCTTTTTCCTGGCCCCAGTGAAAAACCACGGTAATAAAATCCACTTTACCTTTAAGCTTTTGGATGTCTTTTTTAATAAATTTCAGATTCCGCAATGCAGTCCCGGGTTCGGTGTCAGTCGCGGGGTGGGATTCTTCGTGTGCCGAAAGGCCATAATAACCTAAAAAAGCTAACTTTAAACCTTTAATCCTAAAGATCGCCGGTTTCCGCGCCTGGGTTAAATTACGGCCTGCTCCGATGTAGGGAATGTCATTTTGTTCTAAAATTTGAATCGTTTGCAGCAAGCCTTGTTCACCATAGTCATAGATATGATTATTGGCCAAATTTACAAGACCCACATGACCAGCTTTTAAAACATTTACATACTCCGGCCGGGCCTTAAAAACATAAGGCTTTTCAACGGGAATTTCGGCTGTAGTTAAAGGAGCCTCTAAATTAATAATGGTAAGATCAGCTTTTTTGAACCAGGGAATTTTAGCAAAGGGATATTCAAAACGATTCTTCACATAATTTTCAAAATGATGAGCCAATTGAACATCGCCGGTAAAAAGAAGGTTAATTTCCTGTGCAAAAAGACCATTAAAAAAAGCAAGGATAATTAATCCTTGCTTTAATGAAAACAAAAATTGTTTTATTTTATGCATTACACTCAACCGAAATCGAGGATGATTTTAATTCGTTTTGGCAACAACGGTCTGATTTAAAGTCGGATCGTCAAAGAAGAAGAGTTCCGGATCTAAATTACGGCCATGCAATAAGACTTCATAATGTAAGTGAGGCGCTGTACTGATACCCGTATTGCCTACTTCAGCAATTTTTTCACCTCTCTTCACACGTTGCCCACGACGGACCATGATTTTGCTGAGATGTCCATAACGTGTTTGAAATCCATACTTGTGATCAATGGCGATCATCTTTCCATAGCCGCCATTGTAACCTGCGTATTTTACAATACCATCAGCCGGAGCATAAACCGGTGTATGTGTCGGCGCACTAAAATCAACGCCTTCATGAAACCGAATAACTCTGTAAATGGGGTGGAACCGTTTCCCGAATCCGCTGGAAATGACTCCATGAATTACCGGGCGTAAAGCAGGTAAATATTTTACCGAATCCTGTTTTTTGTAAAAGGTATTTAAAAGGCTTTGATAACTTTCCATTTCCAGTTTAACTTCACGTTCCAGTTCATTAATCTTTTTTAAGGTAGAAGACAAATCAACTCTGGCTTCAAAGCCACTCACCTGATCCAATAATTCATAATTGTAATCCGAACCACCAATACCTACTTTACGAACATCTTCGTTTAGTTTAGGCAAACCCAATACCATACGCAACTGGTCATCAGTTTGAGCTATTTTCGCAATTTGCTGCGTTAGCTGAGTGTACTTTTTATTCATCTCTACCAGCCGGTTTTGCAAAACCATATTGGTTCGACTCAGTCTCTTCAACTCACTGTTAAGACTAAAATCAACTAAAAAATCCATTCCCAATTTACCAATAATTAGGAATGCGATTAAAAAGATTGAAACAAAAGAAAGGATTTTCCAGCGGGAAATTTTAATTTCTTTTATTTTACGTTGATCACGTGAAATAAGGATAATACGCGATTCATCATTCATATTAAGGGCCCCTGAATAGTGATTAAATTCATCAACTCAGTATTTGTGATTCTCGTCAAAATATAAAAAAAAATAACTCTGCCCGCAAGCAGAGTTAAAA
>CAYNLJ010000052.1:0-10054 GCA_964398005.1 uncultured Caldithrix sp.
AGCCCAGCGCTTTTGAAGTTTCGGGTTCGTAAATCAGGGCGGAATCATTCAACGAGAGTTTGTCCAGGGCATCGCGTAAATCTTCGTAGTCATCAGAATCTACCGGGTAAATGCCGGAAAAGACCATGGGCTTGATGTCCTTGTAACCGGGCAAAGGAGCGTCGGCCGGCTTTTTGGCATGGGTTACGGTGTCACCTACGCGGATGTCTTTCACGTTTTTAGCACCAGAGATTAGATAGCCAACTTCACCGGCATTCAGTACATCTACCGGTTCACGGCGCAGCTTTAAGATGCCAATTTCTTCGGCCTGGTACTCACGACCGGTGTTAAAGAAACGAACGGGATCGCCCTTACGCAGCGAACCGTTAAAAATACGAATGTAGCTGATGGCGCCGCGGTAGTTGTCAAACACTGAATCAAATATCAAAGCCTGCAGGGCTGCATCCGGCTTGCCACTGGGTGGCGGAATATTCTTGATGACAGCCTCCAGAACTTCTTCAACACCAAGGCCTGTTTTGGCGCTGGTTAACAAAATCTCATCTTCCGAACAACCAATCAATTCAATCAACTGATGTTTGACTACATCTACCTGTGCGCTGGGTAAATCGACCTTGTTGATCACCGGGATGATGGTCAGATCGTTTTCAATCGCCAGGTACAAATTGCTGATGGTCTGAGCTTCCACGCCCTGAGCAGCATCTACTAACAGCAAGGCGCCTTCGGCTGCGGCCAGACTTCGTGACACCTCGTAGGTAAAATCCACATGACCGGGTGTGTCGATTAAATTTAAGATGTACTCCTGCCCGTCACTGGCACGGTAATTCATGCGAATGGGATGGGACTTGATTGTAATGCCCCTTTCCCGTTCCAGATCCATGTTGTCCAGCACCTGGTCTTTCAACTCACGCTGGGAAATCGTGTGCGTCAGTTCCAGCATCCGATCGGCCAGGGTAGACTTACCGTGATCAATATGAGCGATGATACAAAAATTGCGAATGTATTTTTGATCCATGATTATCCAAATTTATTAATTCCAAAACTTTTAAGTTACTTATAATACTGAATAAAAGCAACCGAGCTCTTGAGGGAAAAGTTCCTTCTAATTTCGATCGATATCGGTAATCTCTCTAACCATACTTAAGCAATTGATTAATCCATTAAATTGTTTGTTGCTTAACTTTTGACTAATTTGTAAATTCATTATTTCACGAATTAAGTATAGATGAGGAATACAAAAATGAAAATACTTTCCAATCGTGGGCAGGCAATGCCTCCTTCCCCCATTCGTAAACTGGTGCCCTTTGCTGACCAGGCCAAGGAAAGGGGTGTTCATGTTTACCATTTAAATATTGGACAACCGGACATTAAGACTCCGGAAACATTTTTAAATCCCATTAAACATCTGGACATGCCGGTGTTAGCCTACGGCCCTTCAGCCGGCCTGACTTCGTTGCGTAAAAAGTTAGCCGAGTACTACCAACGCTTTGACATTGACGTGACTTACGAAAACATTCTGGTGACCACCGGCGGTAGTGAAGCCATCATCTTTGCCATGATGGCCATTTGCGATCCGGGAGATGAAATCATCATTCCCGAGCCGTTTTACACCAATTACAATGGCTTTGCCGTAGAAGCCGGTGTTAAAATTGTACCCATTACCTCAAAGATTGAAAACGATTTCCAGTTACCACCTATTGAATCGATTGCTGAAAAGATTACCGACCGTACACGAGCTATTTTGATTTGCAATCCCAATAACCCCACCGGTTATGTTTATTCAAAAGAAGAATTGGAAACCTTAAAAGAAATCGTTTTAAAACACGACCTGTTCCTGCTTTCGGACGAAGTTTACCGCGAATTTGTTTACGATGGTTTAAGCCATACGTCGGTCATGCACCTGCCGGGCATTGAAGACCGTACGATTATGCTGGACAGTGTTTCAAAACGTTACTCGGCCTGCGGTGCGCGAATCGGTATGATCGTTTCTAAAAATCAGCAGGTCATTGATGCCTGTTTGCGGTTTGGCCAGGCACGTCTCTGTCCGCCGACCATCGAACAGATTGGCACCGAAGCCGGCATTGACACTCCGCAGGAATATTTTGACGAAGTGATTCACGAGTACACCGAACGACGCAATGTAATGGTCAAAATGCTGCGTGAAATGCCTGGTGTGGTAGCCCCCATGCCCAAGGGCGCCTTTTACCTGGTGGTTAAACTGCCGGTGGATGACGCCGACAAATTTGCTCAATGGCTTTTAACCGATTTTAACATCGACAATGAAACGGTGATGATTGCTCCGGCCAATGGTTTTTACTCTACCCCTGGTCTGGGCAAAAATGAAGTACGTATCGCCTACGTGCTGAATGTGGAAGACATCAAAAAGGCAATGCACATTCTGGCCGAAGCTTTGCAAAAGTATCCCGGCCGAACGGTTTAAGATTGAAACAGCCGGACCTTGTGTGTCCGGCTTTTCTGTTTATTGAGGGCAACATGAGTCAAAATATTGAAATCAAAGCACATTACCCGGATTTAAACCTGGGACAGCAAAAAGCCGAAACCCTGCAAGCCAGATTGCAGGGAACCGACCATCAGGTGGACACCTATTTTCAGGTGCCCAATGGCCGCTTAAAATTACGTGAATCTTCCATGAGCGGCAGCATGCTAATCCCTTACCTGCGCAATAATCAGACAAGCGCTAAAGACTCTGATTATGTTCTATTGCCGGTCAATGATGTGGCAAGCACTAAGGCAATTTTGAAGGAGATGTTTGGCATACGTCTGATTGTAGAAAAAGAACGACAGATTTATCTCTGGCAAAATGTGCGCATTCATCTGGATAAGGTAAAACAGCTTGGTAATTTTCTGGAATTTGAAGCCGTCGTTGACGCACAACATCCGGCCGACGTTTGCCGCGAGCAGGTTGCCTTTTTACTGCAGCATTTTGAAATTCCCGAAACAAATTTAATTGCCGAGTCGTATGCAGATTTACTTGTGAATAAAATAGGACGCACTGAGTGAGGTAACCATCATGTTTAAGTTTTTGGAAAAGTTAATAAATGACGAAGCAAATCAGCAGCAGGTGGACGAACGCGACCTGATGGTGGCCACGGCGGGCCTTTTTCTGGAAATGGTGTACGCTGATTTTGAAATCCATCCTGATGAAGAAAAACAATTGACCGACGCCTTAAGCAACCTGTTCGATCTTTCTCCGGAAGAAATCAATCACCTGCTCAGTGAAGCAAAACAAACCAGAGACCAACGGCAGGACATCTGGCAATTTGCCTCTTTACTTAAAGACCACTTAGACCGCGAACGACGTTTGCAAATCCTGACCAATTTATGGCGCATTGTGTTTGCCGATGGCCGCGTTGATAAATACGAAGATGCCCTGATGCGTAAAATCACCAATCTGCTGGGTCTGGATCATTCCGAGATGATAGCAACAAAATTAGAAGTTAAAAAAAGATTAAAAAGTTAGAAGTTTGAAGGTAGAAGGCAGAAAGTTTCGCTTGTTTTTCTGGATTACAGGTTGGAATAAAGCTAAAACAGGACTCTTTTACAAAATGCACAATAAACGTTCATTCTTAACCGAATCCGATTTAATTTAATGCATTAAATTAAAAAGAAGCACGCTACGTTTGTATTATAGTATGATCCATTGCAACCTCCTGATCCGCAGGAATGGCTTTAACTGGATGAAAGCGAAAGAAATTTACTGGTTGAAGAATATCACGAAAGAATGGGCATTGACCTGCCAGACCTTAATATTCATGCCACAGTACATCAAATCGTTGAAAATCAATTGGCCGAGAACTTCCCCGATGTGGTTGAAGCGTTAGACCGTTTGATGCATCAAGGGTTGAACCGTCATGAAGCCATTCATGCCATTGCCTCTGTTTAAGTAAAATTTTTGTGGGAATTGGCTCGTGATGAACGAGATTTTAACGGCTTAGAACCAAATGAAGCCTATTTTAGAGAATTGCCAAAACTCACCAAAAGATCATGGTTAAAAGAAATGCGCAAACAAAAGTAACGTTTATTTTTTGCGAGACGATTGAAATCAACGGTCATCTTATTACTTACTACATTTTTATTATCTCCTGAAACGCTTATTATGTTTGATTTGCAAAAAATCATGCTCCTATTTAAAGCACAAACAAGCTAGCAATATTTTGTTTTGTTTCAACAATTATTTAAATTAACTACACATATCCTTTCCCGAGTGATTCTCTGCAATAATCAGAACTTGGGATCTTTTTACCCGATTAAATCAAATGGGGTTTTCAAAAAGTTCTTCTTAAAAACAAAACAACTTTGTTTTAGGAATAAAAAAGGAGTGTTTTGACATGAAAGCCAGACACGCTTTATTTATTACTTTTATTGTTGTTTTTTACTTTTTTGGTTGCTCCGAAAAACCTACAGAAGTTTCAAATTATTACTATCTGTCTACGGATTCATTATCCAATCCGAATATTAAACCCCAGGTAATTTTTACCCATCCGGCCGATGGTGCTGTTGGCCCTTTTGACAATTTAGACCTTTTTGAATATCCGGCTTACCCCAGGCTAACGGTTCAATTTAACAAACTCATTGATATTTATCAGGTGGGCCAAAATGATATTTACCTTCAAGGAGATGATCAAAATATTGATCTTGAACTAGTCAACATAAAACACAATTCGGATTTTTTAACGAATATTCTTGTTTTTGCTGTGCATGATTTGTACAGAGCCGGGAAATATTACAAATTAGTAATCAGTAAATCTTTAAATGACGTTCACGGGTATCATCTGGATAAATCTACAGAAATCAAATTTTTACCGGAACCATATTTCAGAGCTCTTTATGTTTTTCCAACACAAGATGACGTGGAACCTTTGGAATTCATTCAAAGAAGTTACTTAAAAATTCAAATCTGGTTTAACAGTAAAATCGATTCTAATATTTTTAATTCTCTTTCAATCTCACCTCCAATAAATGGTAATTGGTCTTTAAAATCTAGTTACGGCTATACGCGCGATTCAATAATCGCTTATTTTTCAATTGAAGATACGTTAAAATACAATAAGCAATATACTGTCTTCGTGTCCGAGCAAGCCCGCGATATTTATGGGAACCTTATTAAGGAACCAATCCAATTCTCCTTTAAAACCGCACCATTTTCTGTGAAATTGGTTTCTTATTCCGGCTATACGGGACCGGGAGGATTTAAAATCTACGATGATTTTGACTTTGTATTTAATGCTCCGGTAGACACTGCCTCGGTCAGACAGGCCGTGTCTATTTCACCTGCAATTGATTTTTATCTTCGACATCACAAGTCTTACCAGGATCCACATTTTTATAATGTTACTATTAATTTAAAAAGCAACCAAATGGAACCCAATACAGTTTACACTATTAAATTTAACACAAAACTAAAATCAATTTACGGAGATAATCTACTTGAACCGTATAGTTATTCTTTTAAAACCGGAAGCTAAAGGAATACGTAAAAAAAATATTGTTATCCATAAAAAGCAATGGACTTACTTTAATTAAAAATTTCCACTTGTGTTTAATAATCCAAACTTCTGAGGTGGTAACATGAAGTTTTTTAAATCCACTTTCATTGCATTTTTGTTATTTTTGTCCTTGGCTCTGGCACAATCAGCGGCAAAAACACCTTACGTTCTGATCATTTCTTTTGATGGATTTCGCTGGGATTATTTGGATCGGGGTATTACGCCAAATTTACTGAAAATGGCCGATAAAGGCGTCCGCGCTATTACCTTTGAACCGGCCTTCCCATCAAAAACTTTTCCCAATCATTACACCATTGTTACCGGCCTTTACCCTGAACATCACGGCTTGATTAACAACAGTTTTTACGATCCGTTTCAGCAACGGAGGTACCGGCTGGCTGACTCAAATGCAGTCAAAGATGCCTATTGGTACCACGGCGAATCGCTTTGGGAAACGGCTAAAAGACAAGGTGTAGTCAGTGCCAGTTATTTTTGGCCGGGTTCAGAAGTGCGGCTTTCCTATCGGCACCCCGATTATTTTGAACGTTATGAACACACCCGACCCGCCTTAAAACGGATCAATGGCATTATTAAATGGCTGGAATTACCAGAAGAAAAACGGCCACACCTGATGTTCCTCTACTTTAGTGATACGGACGATTTTGGACATCGTTACGGTCCGGATTCTCCGCAAATCAATGAAGCCATTCAATTGCTGGATAGCCATATCGGTACGTTGCAGGCCAAACTCGATTCCATCGGTTTTGCGGACAAAATCAATCTG
This sequence comes from uncultured Caldithrix sp., assembly GCA_964398005.1. Classification (GTDB taxonomy): domain Bacteria; phylum Calditrichota; class Calditrichia; order Calditrichales; family Calditrichaceae; genus Caldithrix. Next base: position 6,289 of record CAYNLJ010000052.1, read on the forward strand.
ATTGTCCTCTCCGACCACGGCATGACTCCATTGTTCCCCAATGGCCAGATTCTGTTGTACAAAATTGTGAAAGATTTTGAAGTACGAACGGATGGTTACGGCCCCCTGATCCAATTTTTCCCCAAAAATGAAAAGGAAAAACAAAGGCTTTACCAACAACTCATTCAGAACCAAAATCACTACACCGTTTACACCAAAGAAAATCTGCCTGCGTATTTTCATTACCAGAACAGCCCTTTTATTGGCGAGATCATTGCCATAGCGGATTTAGGTTACACCTTTGTGCGCAGTCCCCAGGAACTGCAAAAAATCAAAAAGAATCAGCCAAAAGGCGACCATGGATACGACAATCACACCCTGGACATGCAGGGCATATTTGTTGCCAGCGGCCCGGCCTTTAAAAAAGGTTACCGGTGCGAAACACTGCACAATGTGGATGTTTACCCGCTGGTTTGCAAAATTTTAGGCCTGGTTCCCAACGGCAAAATCGATGGTCGTCTGGAACGCATTGAGTTTATTTTAAATTCATTTTAGACCTTAGGGTAATTGGATTAACAAAGAACCCCGTAGATTAAAATTAAATAACACCCGTGTAGTTTTGGGTGAGAATAAAACGTACCAGATACCACCAAAATTCACCAGATTTTGGGTCAACCGATGCAAAAAATTCATCAGATGAAACAGAGTGTAAGGGTAAGTCATTTCTTTCCCTTAGCTTTTTAACCTTACATTCTGAACTTTTAACTTCTATTTGTTACTTGCTTTTGTTTTTTTAAACTTCTAACTTTGACCTTTATTATTTGTCAATTTTTTAGGAGAAAATAAAATGAGTGGATATGATGTAGCGATTATCGGTTCTGGTCCTGGTGGTTATGTGGCAGCTATCCGTGCTGCGCAGTTAAATCTGAAAACCGTTTTAATTGAAAGAGACAAATTAGGCGGCATCTGTTTGAACTGGGGCTGCATTCCAACCAAGGCCCTTTTGAAAAGCGCAGAATTATTTGAACAGATTAAACAGGCCAAAAGCTTTGGCATTAAAGTCAATGAAGTGGAAGCTGATTTTCCTGCTATTATTAAAAGAAGTCGACAGGTAGCAGATATCAACTCCAAAGGCGTTGAATTTTTGATGAAAAAAAACAAAATCGATGTAGAATTGGGGACGGCTCGCTTTAAAACAGCAGGAAAATTGGAAGTTACCTCTGCCGATGGTCAAACAAAGCTGATTGAAGCAAAGCACATCATCATTGCCACAGGAGGCCGGCCACGAACCATTCCCGGCATTGAAATTGATGAAGACAAAATCATCAGCAGTCGTAAAGCCATGTCTCTGGAAGAGAAACCAGAATCCCTGATTATTATCGGAGCAGGCGCTATCGGAGTTGAATTCGGCTATTTTTACAATGCGCTGGGTACCAAAGTCACCATGGTCGAAATGTTAGACCATTTGCTGCCTCTGGAAGATGAAGAAATTTCTACTATTCTGGAACGCAGCTTTAAAAAGAACAAAATTAACTTCTTTACTTCGGCAATGGTGACCAAAATCGAAAAAACAGACAAAGGCGTAAAGGTATTTATTAAAAAAGGCGACCAGGAACAGGTTCTGGAGGCTGAAAAAGCTTTGATGGCTATCGGCATTCAGGGAAACGTGGAAGGATTAAATTTAGAAGCAATTGGTGTAGAACAGGAAAAAGGCTTCATTAAAGTAGATCAGTGGTACCGCACGAATGTGAACGGTGTTTACGCCATCGGCGATATTATTGGCCCGCCATTGCTGGCCCATGTGGCTTCGCATGAAGGCATTGTTTGTGTGGAGAAAATTGCGGGTCTGGAACCTCATGCCGTCGATTACCAGAGCATTCCCGGCTGTACTTACTGTCATCCGCAGGTGGCTAGCATCGGCCTGACGGAGAAAGAAGCACGCGAACAGGGCTATGAACTTAAAATCGGTCGCTTTCCCTACACAGCCTCTGGCAAGGCGCGTGCCATTGGTGAGCGCGACGGGTTGGTGAAACTGATTTTCGATGCCAAATACGGTGAATTGTTAGGCGCTCACATCATTGGTGCCGAAGCTACGGAACTAATTGCTGAATTGGGCATTGCCAAAAGTCTGGAAACTACGCCGGCAGAACTGTTCAATACCATTCATGCCCATCCAACACTATCGGAGATGATTATGGAAGCGGCTGCCGATGCGGAAAAGAGGGCCGTTCATATTTAGAAATGCGGCTCGCCGGTAAGTGAAGTACACCATTCTCAGAAAAAATGTTGACTTTTGAATTGGCGTTTACAATTACGAGGGGTTTTCTTTCCTCTCGTTCTCAATTAACAATATGTGAGGTATTAAGTCTTTTTTATTCATTCGCCATAATACACTCAATTTCAACTCAAGATTCAATTTTGAGTTTTGGCCTGGTTTATCTGTAAGAGTCGGGCAGGACCAGGTCTTGCTTATTAATAAGGGTAATAGAATTTTCCATTAATCAATTCTATCAGTTAATTGCAGCGTCCTTCTTTCCTCAAAAAATAGTTTGTTTTAGGGTAAAAGTCTTCTATTATTTTTACAAAAGCCGGAATAATTATCTTCCAGTTAACGTTAATTATTTCTGTTCTTATGCAGCATGATATGGAATAATTAAAAAGATGAAAGGAGATCTATTATGTCAGCACAGATTGGTAAACCTGCACCAACATTTAAAGCCGTGGCTGTTATGCCGGACAATTCGTTTAAAGAAGATTTCAAATTAGAAGATTATCGTGGTAAATATGTAGTTGTCTTTTTCTACCCATTGGACTTTACATTTGTTTGTCCTACGGAAATTTTGGAGTTCAATAAATTCTTACCTGAATTTGAAAAACGCAATGTACAAATCATTGGCGTTTCAACCGATTCCCATTTCAGCCATTTGGCCTGGAAGAATACCGATGTTAAGAATGGTGGTATTGGCAATATTCAGTATCCGTTAGTTTCTGACTTTACCAAGCAAATCAGCCGCGATTATGGCGTACTTCTGGAAGAAGAAGGTGTGGCTTTACGCGGTTCCTTCCTGATCGACAAGGAAGGCGTCTTGCAGCACATGGTTGTGAACAACCTGCCTTTAGGTCGGAACATTAAAGAGATGATTCGTATGGTAGATGCTTTGCAGCATGTGGAAAAATATGGTGAAGTTTGCCCGGCAGACTGGGAAGCCGGTAAAGAAGCCATGAAGGCTGATCCGCAGGGTGTCAAGGAATTCTTAAGCAAACATGCCGATGAATTTTTAGGTTAATTCTTTTTTTACTAAATTAAAGGCGTACTTTGTACGCCTTTTTTTATTTGGAGGAACTATGAAACGTTTGAGTATTTTGTCTTTAGCCCTTTCTTTTGTTTTTAGCCTGACTTTTTGCACCAATCAATCGCAGGACAAGTTTGTGCTGGAGGGTGAAAAACATTTGAAAAACGCGCGCATGTTAACCGATGAGGGAGAGAATGCCGAGGCTTATTTTAGCTTTGATGAGAGTAAACTGATTTACCAGACGACCCATGGAAATCTCCAGTGTGATCAAATTTTCATTATGAACATTGATGGTTCGAACAAACACATGGTGAGCACAGGTAAAGGGCGCACCACCTGCTCTTACTTTTTACCTGGGGATCAAAAAATCATTTACGCCTCAACACATGGCGCTGATGAAAATTGTCCGCCAAAGCCAGATTTTTCCAAAGGTTACGTGTGGAAGGTGTACAGCGCCTATGATTTGTACATGGCCAATGCAGATGGTTCCAATC
>CAYNLJ010000053.1:0-9983 GCA_964398005.1 uncultured Caldithrix sp.
GGCAAAAATTCCAGCAGGGGAAAATTTAGGGATTTTTATTTTTGCGGTCATTCCGAGTGAAACCATTATGGCAGGCAAACGAAGAATCCGCTGCAGGGACAGAAGTTCTTCATCTTGCCAAACTTCATCCCTCCTCAGAATGACAAAAATGCCTTACTCCTCTTGCAGGCGTTCCTTTCGTTTTTCTTCCAGGTAGCGGTTGTTCATGGCTTCGATCTTTTTAATCGTTTCAACGATTTCATCCTTGCTTTTACCGGCGGTCCAGTCATCCATCAAATATTTGTCCGGGTGTTCAATGGCCAGTTCTACAATGTTGGACAGCGGAATCATGTAATATCGATAAAGTTGATCAATTTTGGCGCATTGGACATCAAAGTTAATGGTCGATTCATGCTGATGATTGGTCTTAACCACAAAATCTTTATCCAGACGGCCTTTATTGCGGATGATCTGAATGGCCATGTGCAAATTACCGATCCAGCTGCCGACGTTATCAAAATGGAGGCTTTTATTGGCAGCCCGCGTGGTAATACTCAAACCGGATTGAAAATCCGGTTTGCTGTTCAGCACTTTCAAATCGGATAAAAAGTAGATGTACATGTTTTCCAGGTCTTCCATGGCCCAACGATTGATGGGGTATTTCTCCGTGTCCAGACTGCGGGGCTGTCTTCGGGGATAAGTAATCACGATTTCATCCGGATTTGCATTAGCAATGTGATGGTCGTACACACGCCGAATTTCCGAATAGCTGAGCTGAAAATCAGAATCACTGACCGCCAGGTGTTCAGCATTTAATCCGCTGGCGATGTAAACCAAAAGTTCCAGCGGGTAGGTAAGCCCCAGAGGCTTTTCATTGTAATGAATCACCTGTACCCGTTCCGGTCTGTGTACACTGCGGGTGAACACTTCAGCAACCCGTTTGGCACTCTCCTCCCAGGGGGCGTAATCATAAAAGGCCACCTTCGAACGCAGGCCCTTTTCCTCTAAAAATTCACGGGGATTGTCGCCACAAACGGCCACAATGGTTAAAAAGCCTTCATCCGGTGGGAAATGGCCAGGTTGACCGGAAATAATCTGTTCCAGATCCTGATAAGATTTCTCTGAATGCAGATATTGCCGAAAACCGAGAATGTATTTCATCTTAACAACTCCGTTTACCATGAATATTAAGTATTCGAAACCACTGGCCGATTCTTGAACAATTTAATTCGAAATAATAAAAAGACAAATCCTTTTATAAGTTAACTAATTTTGCTGCAAGAAATTAATATCTTGGAAAAACAGGTGTGAAGCTGTCCCTGATTATTAGGGATTTCCCTGCGTTTCACCCGGCTGGTAACGCTTAGTCAGACCTGCCTCGCCTTCACGATGCGGTAACCACATTTAATTCAAAATTTCTCTGTGGTCTCTTTGTATTCTCTGCGGTTCAAATATTACGTGGTTATGGTTTGGCTGCCCATTGGTAAGACCTGATCTTTGTACTGCAACTGATACAGATGATAATAGATGCCCTGCTGTTCCATTAATTGCTGGTGTGTACCACTTTCCCGCAGTTTTCCTTTGTGGAAAACAAGAATGCGATCTACATGTTGAATGGTAGACAGCCGGTGTGCAATAATGATGGCGGTGCGGTTTTCCATGAGCCGGTAAACCGCCTGCTGAATTAAAATTTCAGTTTCAGTGTCCACATTCGCGGTTGCCTCATCCAGAATCAACAGCGGCGGGTCTACTACCAGCGCCCTGGCAAAGGAGAGCAATTGCCGTTCGCCCATGGAAAGAATGGTACCCCGCTCATTGAGAATGGTGTGGTAGCCATTGGGCAATCGTTCAATAAAAGAATGGGCATTGACCTGTTTACAGGCCTCAATGACCTGCTGTTCGCTGATGGTTTGATCGTGCAACCGCACATTTTCCAAAATACTGCCGGAAAACAGGAACACATCCTGCAGGACAACAGCCATATTTTTGTGTAAACGGTCCAGATCCCACTCTCGCACTTCAATATCATCCACCAGAATCTGGCCCTTTTGAATATCATAATGACGAGCCAGCAGGTTGATGATCGAAGTCTTTCCGGCACCGGTGTGGCCCACAATGGCAATTTTTTCACCAGGATTAATCCTGAAACTGACGTCCTTTAAAACGTAATCCGGCTCGTTGTAGGCAAAATAGACATTCTTAAATTCAACCCTACCCTGAAAGGGTTCTGACCATTTGGCCTGTGGTGGACTTACAATTTCCGGTTCGGTGTCCAGCAGATTAAAGATCCGTTCTGAAGAGGCCATGGCCGATTGCAGAACATTGTACTTTTCCGACAAATCACTGATCGGCATAAAAAACATTTGAGCGTATTGAATGAAAGCCACCAGAGCACCATAGGTGGTTAAACCTTCGCTTTTCAGAATTCCCCCCTGCCACAACACAATGGCCAGGGCAATAGCGCTGATCAGTTCAATGGCCGGATAAAAAACAGCGTAGTAGAAAATCATTTTAATGTAGGCTCTGGTGTGCTGCCAGTTGATATCTTTAAAAATTTCGTAATTCTTTCTTTCCCGGTTAAATACCTGAACAATACTCATCCCGGTAATATTTTCCTGCACATAGGCATTAATCTGAGCCAGCCATTTGCGTACTTGCCGAAAAGCAGCTCTTACTTTTCGTTTAAAAATCATGGTAATCACGAAAAGCACCGGTATTACCGTAAACGTCAACAGCGCCAGACGCCAATTCATAGTTAACATGATAATTACAATGCCGGCTAATAAGAAAAGATCTCCAAAAATACTGACAATGCCCTGTGTGAACATGTCGTTTAAAGCCTGCACGTCAGACGTTACACGCGTCATTAAACGGCCCACCGGATTGCGATCAAAAAAGCGGAAGGATAATTTCTGCAAATGGCCAAAAATATCGGATCGAAGATCGTACATCACCTTCTGACCAAGCAACTGAGTAATATAGGTTTGAACGTAACTCACTAAAAAATTTACGATCAGCACGCCAACGTAGATGAGCGCCAGAATTTTCAATTTTGAGAAATTGCTGCTATCGATGTAATCATCGATGGCCAACTTGGTCACGTAAGGGCCGACAATCCTTAAAAAAGAAGACAAGATAATCAGCACAATTCCGCCGGCAATCAGGTGTTTGTACGGCAGGCCATACCGGAGCAACCGACGAAAAAGTTTTCGGTCGTAAATTTTCCCTTTTATTTCATCACTTTGAATCATTCAACGAATCCGTTTTTAACAGTTTGCTACTCAAAATTTTTTCAGGCTGATAACAAAACTAAATTTAGCCTTTAATCCAGGCTATTTTTAACGGTCTTTGTCAGCCACTTTATTCCTGTAGTATTACTCATCAAAAAGGCTAACATTTTTTCAAGCTTCATTCCCAACCGAAATTTAATGTAACTAAATTTTCATCTTTTTAAAAAATCAATTTTGCCTCTTATTAAATTATTTTTCCAATCCCAGTAGGATTTAATGTTTTTGGCCTGGCATTTTTCATTTCGAAGAGATAAAATTTTCATTAATTTAAAATGTCTCCGCGCCTTTTCTGCGGAGCAATAATTGGTCGGAATTTGTTGCTTTGGATTATTCGTAACGCAGGGCATCAATCGGATTTAGATCCGCAGCTTTGCGCGCCGGAAAGAAACCGAACAAAATGCCCACCAGCGCACTCACACCTACCGAAAGTAAAACCGACCACCAGCTGACGTAGGTGTTCCATTCCGAGAGAAAAGTCACGCCGTAACTTAGCAGGTAGCCAACCAAAATACCGACTATTCCGCCGATTAGACTCAAGAGAGCTGCTTCAAGTAAAAACTGGCCCAGGATGTCTTTGCGCGTTGCACCCAACGAACGGCGGATACCGATTTCCCGCGTCCGTTCCAGTACTGAAGCCAGCATGATATTCATGATGCCAATCCCACCCACCAATAGAGAAATACCAGCGATGGCTCCCATCACAATATTGAACAATCTTTGTGTTTCAGCGCTCTGGCGTAATAAAAGCTCCGGCACAATCATCTTAAAATCTTTTTGATTTTGATGCCGACGCTGTAAAACCGTTTCAGCAAATTGAGCCGTGGCTACAATCTTGGTTTCATCCGGCACATGAATAACCAGTTGTTGCAAACGGCTGTCTTTGGATGGCCGGTCAAAACGCACGTAAACCGTTTGCAATGGTGCGTAAATCTTGTTGTTGTAATCCACTTCATTGGCGCCCAGCGTACTGATCGGGTGATAATCCAGCACCCCCACAATGCGAAACCAGACTTTCCCGATTTTTATCAATTTGCCCAGTGGGTTTTCGGTCAAAAACAAATCTCGCGCCACACCATTTCCCAATACACACACCTTTTGGTAATGCTGATCATCCCAATCGTCAAATCGGGTCCCCTGAGCCACCTGTAACCCCATCAAATCAAAAAAAGAGGGAGTGGTACCCATCAGTTCCACGTTTTTTGACCGGGTTTGGTAAAAGACTTCCATTTCATATTGTAAAATAGGGACTACAGCATCAATGGTAGGAACAATTTCCTGCAAGGCATTCAGATCTGTAAATTGAATATGGCCCTGTGCGCTTAGTTTGCCTTCATTATCCGTGCTTTGCACAATAATGTTGTTCAGACCAAGCGCTTTTATTTGGGCCAGGGTCTGCCTCCTTGCGCCTTCACCAATGGCCAGCATGGCGATTACCGCCGCCACACCAAAGATGATGCCCAGCATGGTTAAAAAGGATCGCAACTTGTGCTCTAAAATTCCCTGCAAACCAATGCGCAGCAACTCTTCGTCAATCTTAAAGAAACGCAGGAAATATTTATTTTCCAGCAATCCCTTAATCAACCAGTTCTTGAACGATAAAACCACTGTCAATTTCCTTCTAATTTAGCCAATAATAAGGACTCGGCGACTAGAATTCTTATTTTTTTTCCTGGGTTTGTTAACCGGTTGCTGTCCCGCTGCACTTTTAGGCTGGAGTCTGATTTGGTCGCCTTCTTTTAAACCTGCTTTCACAATCACAAAATCGCCATTACTTTCTCCGGTTTCAATCTCACGGGAGTCGCCATCTTCATCTAAAACGAAGGATTTACCTTCTTTAATCTGTACCGCGTCCATCGGCACCAGCAATACATTTTCAATTTTCTGGATCAAAATTTTGCAATGTGCAGTCATACCGGGCTTCAGACGTGGGTCAACTTCGTTGATTAAAACTTCAATATCAAAAACATTCTTCTCTGTTTCATCGTCTTCATGCGCCAGCGTGGAAATTTCGGTTACGCTTCCGGTGAACACGGTGTCTTTAATAGCATCCAGACGAATTTCAACCGGCAAATCTTTTTTAAGGCGCGAAATTTCGTTTTCATCAATGGTCGCAATAACCTTCATTTTGTTTTGACTGGGGATTTCCAGCAACGGCTGGGAGCGCCAGGGGGTATGGCCGACTTTTAGTTTGGTCATTCCACCGCTATCCCACACTTTTTTGTAAACCACCATGCCATCGGCCGGTGATAGAATGGTCATCTTTTGCAAATCTTCTTCGGCTTCCTTAACCTGCAATTTGGCCTGTTCTACCTCCAATTCCGCCTGACGTAAACGCGCCTGATGAATTTTTTGCAACGATTCTTTCTTTTTTAAGAGTTGCTGGTAATTAAGTTCTGCTTTTTTCAGATTGAGTTCGATTTCGCGCCGCTTATTTTCTGCCTCGTAGATGGCGTTCTGAGCCTGCAAGCGGGACTGTTCAAGGGAGTATGTTTCCATCTTGATATTGTTTTCCAGCTCGGCCATTTCATTTTGAATATCCGCCCGCGTACTTGCTAAGTTGGCCAGGGCGGTTTCTAATTTGTTTTTAGCTTCGTAAAGTCGTTGTGCCTGTTCCGAAGTATCAAACTGAATTAAAAAATCGCCTTTTTTTACAAAGGTACCTTCCGGCACCAGTTTAACAATGCGGATGTTACCCCATACATTGGCCGGCGCCTTTACCACAAAGGACTCTACCGCTTGCAATTCGCCTTCAACCGGAATTGAGATCTCCAGGACGTCTTTTTTTACCGTATAAAGCAGATGTTCTTCTTTACCCGGCAACAGATAAGAAGTCAATATCAAAATCAGCATGATACCCAAAACAATCCAGACTTTTTTTTGTTGAAGAAATGGCACTTTCATCATGCAATTCATTCCTATTTTTTTGATTTTAAAATCATTCCCTGCCGCAAATTTCCCTGTACAAAGGCAGAACCGTCCAGCTGAGCCAGCAATTTTACGGGGATCTTACCATCGTTTGCAGGCTCCACCCATAACTGATGATCTTTTTGAAACAGACACCATTTGGGAATCCGGAAGGCATTAGTTAAAGTGTCCAGTACAATGCCGGCTCTGACAGAAAGTCCTGGCTTTAAACGAAAATTGGCTCTGGCCTGTAAGTAAACATCAATGCCGTAAACCTTAACCGTTCCCTCTTCATCTTTTCGATTAGCGACCTTTTCGATGCGCTTTACCACGCCCTGAAACACTGTATCAGGATAGGCATCTACCGTAAGTAGCACTCGCTGACCTTCACGAACCATTTGGCGATCCACCTCATTCAATTGAACAATCGCCTTCATCCGTTCCAGATTTGCCACCTGTAACACGGTTTGCCCGGGGAACATATTTTCGCCTTCCTTAACCTTTACGCGGCGCCCCCCTGTCTGATAGTAAGGGAAAATCACAATACCCGCATAATTGGAAACCAGTTTCATTTCCTGTTTAAGTAACAGCACACGATTGAGTTCAATTTGAGCCTGTTCAATTTTAATGCGCTGCAGTCGTTCTCTGGTATCATTAATAATTTTTTGTGCTTCCAGGTTTTTGATCGCCCGCTGTAATTGCAAACGTGTCTTCTGTAATTCGAGGGCGTATTGTTCCTGGGTGGTTTTTGATTCAAAGCGGGCATTAGCCAGCCGGCTGCTATCGATCTTAAATTGCATTTTGAGCCGTTCAATAGTGCGCATCTTAACATCCAAATCCAATGCATTCTGCTCAAGCGTTTGTGCCAGACCCTGCCTCTCTTTCTGCAGATTTGTTTGAGCCTGTAATAATCGATCGATCAAGGGTTGCATGTCGAACCAGACAACCGTATCTCCGGGTTGCACAAAACTGCCTTCAGGTACTAATTTGACGATGCGATATTCCATATTCCAGCGACGTGGTGCCTTGATATTAAACGTTTCTACGGACTGCAACAGACCACTCTCGTAAAAAATGAGCAATGAATCCTGTTGAACAGAATTAACCTGCGAAAACTGTTTGGGTTTTTCAGACTGGCAATACGTGAAAAAAATACCAACTTGCATTAATATTATCAATGTTTTATAATATTTTCGGAAGTAGGCTGTTAGAAAACTCATTTTTTCCCTGGAATTTAGAAAATGCATTTTTTGTTATAAAAATTCTAATAGCTTAAAACCTGAAATCTAAGCAAAAGGAATGAACCATGCTTTTATCATCCCTCACAATTCCCATCTTTAAAAGAACTAAATCTCAAAATATCCAAAGGCAATGTAAGACTAGTTTTCCTCTTTAAATAAATGTAATAATTTTTTTACGAAAAAAACAATGGTTAAGATTCAAAAATCCTAAAAAAAATTAACCAACAAAAAGGAGTTCCCTATGAGTAAATTGCACGGCGAAGTTTATTACCCTTCAAAAGAAGTCATCGCTCAGGCCAATGTCAAGGATTACGACTCTCTTTATCAGCGATCAATTACTGATCGCGAAGGATTTTGGGCCGAAGAAGCAGAAAAATTGGAGTGGTTTAAAAAGTGGGACAAGGTTTTGGATGACAGTAAGAAACCTTTCTTCAAATGGTTTGTCGGTGGTAAGATTAACATTGTACACAACGCCATCGATCGCCATCTAAAAACCTGGCGTCGTAACAAGCTGGCATTAATCTGGGAAGGGGAACCCGGAGATTTGCGCACGTTTTCCTACCATGCATTAAATCGCGAAGTCTCTTCCTTCGCGCGTATTTTACACAGCATGGGAGTTCGTAAAGGGGACACGGTGACTATTTACATGCCCCAAATTCCAGAATTAGCTTTTGCCATGTTGGCCTGTGCCAAAATTGGTGCCATTCACAGTGTGGTTTACGGGGGTTTTAGTGTAGAAGCTTTAGCCGAACGTATTGCCGATGCCCGCAGTCGTGTAGTGGTCACTGCCGATGGCGGATTCCGGCGAGGCAAAATTACCGATTTAAAAAAGACGGTGGACGAAGCCATCAAACGGTCTCCCACTGTGGAAACATGCATTGTGGTTAAACGCACCGGACATGAGGTTTACATGGAAAGCGGACGCGATTTCTGGTACCACGATTTGCAGCAATTACCCATTGCCTGCCCGGATGGTCAGGAATGTAAAACCGAAGAGATGGATGCCGAGGACCCGCTGTTTATTCTTTACACCTCGGGAACTACTGGCAAACCTAAAGGACAGGTTCACACACATGGCGGCTATGCTGTTTACACCTCTACTACCCACCGCTATGTTTTTGATATTAAAGAAGAAGACCGCTGGTGGTGTGCGGCAGACCCGGGCTGGATTACCGGTCATAGCTACATTGTTTACGGTCCGTTGATTAATGGTGCTACCGTGATGATGTATGAAGGTGCGCCGAACTACCCCTACCCCAACCGTTGGTGGAAGATGATTGAAAAATATGGCATCACCATTCTTTACACTTCACCGACCGCCATCCGCGGCTTAATGCGTTTTGGCGACGACTGGCCAAAACGCTACGATTTAAGTTCTTTACGTCTATTGGGCAGTGTGGGTGAACCCATCAATCCGGAGGCCTGGCGCTGGTACTACGAAGTCATCGGACAAAAGCGCTGCCCCATCATGGACACCTGGTGGCAGACGGAAACCGGTGGCTTTATGATTACACCACTACCCATTACTCCATTAAAACCAGGTTCAGCAACCAAACCTTTCTTTGGTAACGAAGTGGCCGTTGTGGATGAAAAGGGCAATGAAGTTCCCCCCGGAGAAGAGGGTAAACTGGTCATTAAGAATCCCTGGCCGGGCATGGCCCGTACCATCTACGGAGATCCGGATCGTTATGTTGAAACCTACTGGAAAGACTACCAGAAACAGGGCTGGTACAAAACCGGTGATTCAGCCCGGATTGACCAGGACGGCTATGTCTGGATCATCGGCCGCATCGATGACGTCATTAAAGTAAGTGGCTACCGCCTGGGAACAGCCGAAATCGAGAGTGCATTGGTCAGCCACCCTGCCGTTTCGGAAGCAGCGGCCATTGGTCTGCCCCACGAACTTAAAGGCAATGCCATTCATGCTTACGTCATCCTGAAACACGGCGTGAGCCCTTCTCCACAACTGGAACAGGAACTAAAGGAACACGTTGCCAGCGAAGTCGGTCCCATCGCCAAACCGGAAGAGATCAAATTTGTAGACAATCTGCCAAAAACACGGAGTGGTAAAATCATGCGCCGTGTACTCAAGGCCAAGGCATTGGGTAAAGATGTGGGGGATTTAAGTACACTGGAAGATTAAACTTAAGAAAAAGCGAAATCGGCCGTGGGGAACCGCTCTTTCTCCACGGCTTTATTTTTACTTCTAAAACTGACGTGACAATGCGGATGGGAGTTAAAAGTATAAGAGTATAAGGGTGTAATAGTATAAGAGTGTAAGGGGGGAAAATTATGACTTATGGTAACATAATTTTGCTTTCCTGTAAAATCCGTGGTTTTCCGTGTCCAACCGTTTTAATCCGTGTTCCAAAAAGTGAATCTGTGTTTATCTGTGTCAACCTGTCCGGCTGGCGCCGTCCAGACGGGCCTGTCCGGCTCAGTCGGGTCTGTGGCTAAAAATTCGATGCATTTCGGTGCCATTCGGTGAATAATTTAGTTGATTGGTTGAATAGTTCAAACGATATACTTAACGTTGGCAAGTACTATGTCACTCGTTACTCCCTCACTC
>CAYNLJ010000054.1:0-9959 GCA_964398005.1 uncultured Caldithrix sp.
CACCGCCGCCGCACCACGACATTTACTCTATTGAAGACCTGGCGCAGTTGATTTCAGATTTAAAGCACGCCAACCGTCGGGCGCGCATTTCGGTTAAGCTGGTTTCGGAAATGGGCGTGGGAACGGTAGCAGCCGGTGTGGCCAAGGCCAAGGCCGACATGGTACTGATCAGCGGCCACGACGGTGGAACCGGTGCATCGCCCTGGTCTTCCATCAAACATGCCGGTTCGGCCTGGGAAGTGGGCCTGGCCGAAACACATCAGGTGCTTAAACGCAACGCCCTGCGCGACCGGATTCGCGTGCAGGTGGACGGTCAGCTGCGTACGGGACGTGACATCATCATTGCCGCCCTGTTAGGCGCCGAAGAGTTTGGCTTTGCCACCGTTGCCCTGATGAGTGTGGGCTGCATCATGATGCGCAAATGCCATCTCAATACCTGTCCGGTTGGTGTGGCCACACAGGACGAGCGCCTGCGCAAGCGCTTTCAGGGCAAGCCGGAGCATGTCATCAATTTCATGCGTTTCCTGGCCCAGGAAGTACGGGAATATCTGGCAGAAATGGGCTTCCGTTCCATTGATGAAATCGTTGGGCGCAGCGATTTCCTGGATGTGGATGAAGCATTGCATCATTACAAAAGCAAAGGCCTGGATTTCAGCCCATTGTTTGCCGGTAACCTGATTTACAACAGCGGCCCCAACTGTTGCATCCGCGAACAGGAACACGATTTTCAAAATGCCCTGGATTTGAAGTTTTGGGATGAATTGAAAACAAGTGTGGAAACAGGCAAAAAGGTAGAATTAAGCAGTCCGATTTTTAACTACAATCGGACCGTAGGCACCATTCTCAGTTCAGAGATTGCCTTACGCCATGGTTCCAAAGGCCTGCCCGAAGACACGATTACCATCCATTTCAAAGGTTCGGCCGGGCAGAGTTTTGGTGCCTTTTTGGCGCCCGGAGTGACCTTTATTTTAGAAGGTGATGCCAACGATTACGTGGGCAAAGGTTTAAGCGGCGGAAAAATCATCATCCGCCCGCCGCGGCGCAGTAATTTTCTGCCCCAGAACAATGTAATTACAGGAAACGTCAATCTGTTCGGGGCAACCGCCGGTGAAGTGTACATCAACGGTATTGCCGGCGAACGCTTTTGCGTGCGCAACAGCGGTGCCCTGGCCGTGGTCGAAGGTGTGGGCGACCATGGCTGTGAGTACATGACCGGTGGTCGTGTGATTGTGCTGGGCAAAACAGGTGTCAATTTTGCTGCCGGCATGAGTGGCGGAATTGCCTATGTGTTGGATGAAAATCAGCTGTTCGACACGCGTTGTAATCTGGAAATGGTGGACATCGAACCGGTCAATGATCCCGAAGACGAGGCATTTCTGAAAAAATACATTGAACGCCATTACCAGTACACGCAAAGTCCGCTGGCAGCCAAAATTCTGAACGATTGGGAAGAATTTCTGCCCTTTTTTGTAAAAGTGATGCCCATCGATTACCGTAAAGCGCTGGAACGTCTGGCAGAGAGTCAGTACAGCGAAGACGGTGCCGTAAAAGTAACCGAGGAGGTGTTTAATTAATGGGAAAACCGACAGGATTTTTAGAATATAGGCGTCAAACCTATCGCGAATTACCGGTAGAAGAACGCATCAAAAATTACAAAGAATTCATCATTTTGCCGGATCAGGAAATTTTACAGGAACAGGGCGCGCGCTGCATGGATTGTGGCATTCCCTTTTGCCATTCTTCCTACGGTTGTCCGGTACAGAATCTGATTCCCGAATGGAACGATTTAATTTACCGTGATCAGTGGCAGGAGGCTTACGAACGGCTGGAACTGACCAACAATTTTCCGGAATTCACCGGGCGTTTGTGTCCCGCCCCCTGTGAAACCGCCTGTACACTGTCGATTAACGATGCGCCGGTGACCATCAAGCAAATCGAACTGGCCATCATTGAACGGGCATTTGCCGAGGGCTGGGTCAGGCCAAAGCCACCGTTGCGTTTAACCGGCAATAAGATTGCCATCATCGGTTCCGGTCCGGCTGGCCTGGCGGCTGCACAGCAGCTGCGGCGTTTGGGACATGAGGTTACTGTCTACGAGAAAGCGCCCAAAATCGGCGGCTTGCTGCGCTACGGCATTCCCGATTTCAAAATGGAAAAACGGATTCTGGACCGCCGTTTGCGGCAAATGGAAGCCGAAGGCGTGCAGTTTGAACCAAACACAGAAATCGGTGTGGACATTTCGGTACGCTATCTGCGCAAATCGTTTGACGCCATCTTGATTGCGGCCGGGGCCGGTCAGCCACGGGACCTGCAGGTGGAAGGCCGCGAATTGCAGGGCATCCACTTTGCCATGGAATATTTGACACAATCCAATCAGTTTGTGGATGGTTTGCGTCGCAAAGAAGACTGCATTTGGGCCGAAGGGAAAAACGTGCTGGTCATCGGCGGCGGTGACACCGGTTCCGATTGTGTGGGCACGGCCATTCGACAGGGGGCAAAAAAGGTGTACCAGTTCGAAATTCTGCCCAAACCGCCGGAATGGAAAGAAAGCAGAAATCCAAACTGGCCCATGTGGCCCAATATTCTGCGCACCTCTTCTTCCCATCGCGAAGGCTGTCAGCGTGAGTGGAGTGTGCTGACCAAACGTTTTGAAGGCAAGGATGGTAAAGTGACTAAAGGCCATTTCAGTCGCCTGGAATGGAGTGGCAATCCGCCGCAGATGAAGGAGATTCCGGGCAGTGCATTTGAATTGGAGGTGGATCTGGTGTTGCTGGCCATGGGCTTTTTACACGTGCAGCACGGCCCGTTGATTAAAGATTTGCAACTGGAGTTAGACGAACGGGGCAATGTAAAAACAACGGACAATTACCAGACATCGGCCAAAGGTGTGTTTGTGGCCGGAGACGCCAATACGGGCGCCTCGTTAATTGTGCGGGCCATCTTTCATGGCCGTCAGGCCGCCGAAGCCATTCACCATTATCTGGAAGGATGAAACGGTTTAAATCAGAATTCCGTTTTCCACCAAAATTTAAATCTCAGACAAAAAATTAAACGAAATGATGATCATGTATTCCAAAGGCATTAAAATGCAATTCAAAAAATGGTTGCAAACAAAAATAAATGCAAAAATACAATCGCTGTCCACCAAATCAGGGGCAAGGCATGCCTTGCCCCTACCATTCAACTATTCAACCAATCAACTATTTAACTATTCAACCATCCAACCAGAGGTACTGTTATGTCAAAAAATAAAAAATTAGCCATCATCGGAACCGGAAATCTGGGCAGTGCCATTGCCCGCGGACTCAAAGAGTCGGGCAGCTACAAACCTAAAAACATCATGTTGACGCGCCGGCATATTGACCGCATTGCGGAATTTGGCAAAATGGGCTTTAAGCTGGAAAAGGACAACCTAACAGCCGTTGACTGGGCCGATATTTTAATCATTACCGTT
Organism: uncultured Caldithrix sp.; assembly: GCA_964398005.1. Classification (GTDB taxonomy): domain Bacteria; phylum Calditrichota; class Calditrichia; order Calditrichales; family Calditrichaceae; genus Caldithrix. The sequence continues at coordinate 3,455 of CAYNLJ010000054.1, forward strand.
GAACCGCAGCAGATGGACCGTTTACTGGACGAGATCCATCACAAAATTGAACCACAACGGCATGTGATCATTTCCTGTGTAACCGGCGTTAGTATTGCCCAGATGAAAGCCCGCTTGCCGGAGAACACAACGGTTGTGCGGGCTATGCCCAATACCGGTGTGGCTGTACTGGAATCCATGACCTGCCTGGCCTCAGAGGGCAACAACGGTCCGGCATTGCGCATGGCCGAAGAAATTTTTTCAACCGTTGGCAAAACGCTGGTCATTGAAGAGGAACAGATGGCTGCTGCCACGGCTTTGGGCGCCTGTGGTGTGGCCTTCTTTCTGCGGGCCATTCGGGCTGCCTCGCAGGGCGGAATTGAGATTGGTTTTTCGGCGGATAAGGCCGCCTTTATTGCGGCACAAACTTCCTTAGGCGCAGCCAAACTGTTGCTGGAAAACAAGAGCCATCCCGAGGCTGAAATTGACCGCGTAACTACACCAAGGGGCATCACCATTTCCGGTCTGAACACCATGGAACATCAGGGCTTTAGTTCAGCCATGATCAAGGGCATTGTAACGTCGTGGGAAAAAGCGCTTGGTCTTTATCGTGAATCCTGAAATAATGTGCTTTTATTTGATGTACAGCATCCTTCTGGTTTGAACAGTTCCGTTTACCTTTAATTGGTACAAATAGAGCCCACTGGGGACTTTTTGATCACGGCTGTTAGTCCCATCCCACACCACTTTATGGATTCCTGCAGTTTGTTCCTGATCAGTCAAAACCTTGATTTTCTGTCCAAGAGGATTGAAAATTGTAATGGTGACATGTGAAGGTTTCTGTAATTGGTACCGGATAGTGGTTGAGGGATTGAATGGATTAGGAGAATTTTGTTCAAGCTCCGCTTCGCTTTGTTGCCGAATTTCATTTTTAAGTGGTTTTCCCATTTCTTCACCAAAAAGTTGGACAGCCAAATGGGCAACTCTTTTACCTAATGTTCGAGCTTCTTCCATTTCGTATTTATTGATGCCTTCACTCGGTGGAGCGGTCAATGCGGAGACTCCCAAACTTCCGGTTTTAAATTCACCCAAATCATAGATCGGCCCCACTACAATAGCTCCTTTCATCAAAAGTGCTGATAACAGAGACAGGATGACATTTTCTTTTCCACCGGTAGTAAGGGCCCCGGTAGAAAATGCGGCACCTATCTTGTTCTCAAACAAACCGGTATTATCGATAAACTGTTTCATGGGTGAAGCAATATTTCCCCAATAAGTTGGAGAACCCAATATGATGCCATCAGCTGCTTGAATATCTTCCAGAGTAACTTCATCCACCGAACGCAGCACAGCCGTAGCATCGGAGACCTGATTCACTCCTTCTTCAACACCTTGAGCAAGTTGTTTGGTGGTTCCGCCGGCAGAGAAATAGACGATTAGTATTTTAACCTCGCCGGCCTGTAAATGGCCAATGAATAAGATCAACAATGTTAACAGTGCACATATTTTGATTCTCATCGCACACCTCCTTTTAAATGAATGGTAATTTAACTTGCAAATGGTAATGGAAAATTTTATAATATTCATGAAATTTAGGTAAAAGTTTTATGAAATTTCCTAAAATTCACTATCATTTTAACCAATATATCTTCGACCCGGAAGAATATCTCCTTTTGAAGGATAAAAAGCCTGTTAAACTACGGCCAAAAACCTGTAGAGTACTTCAAAAATTAGTGGAAAACTCCGGGCATGTGGTGACGAAGGAAGAATTGTTGGACAGTGTTTGGGGGAATGTAATTGTTACTGAAAGTAATTTAACGCAGTGCATCAAAGAATTACGGGCCATTCTTGAAGACAATGCTCAACGGCCTGTTTATATTCAAACAATCACCGGTATTGGTTATAAATTTATTGCAGAGGTACAAATTGAACAAAGTACGGAGTTGGAATTTACCGGAAATTTAACAGGAAAGATCAGACCCAAAAAAGCAGTTGGGATATCATCTTTTGTTTTGATCCTGGTGACCGGACTTGGATTTTTAATGTTCGTATTACTTGGCCAGCGGAACAGCTGGTTCTTACCCCGGGACTGGTTACTGATTGGCGATTTTCAAAATAAAACCTCACATTCTGAATTGGCTGAAGCCATACGTCTGGCTTTAGAAAGAGAATTATCAAAATCGAATTATGTCAATATTGTACCACGAGGGCGTATCATTGATGTCCTCAAATTAATGAAAAGTAATCCGGATACTTTCATCACCCCTCAGATAGGATTTGAAATCTGCAGGCGAGACGGCAATATTCAACTATTCATTGATGGGGTTTTATTACAAGTCGGTGAAAAATATTCATTATCACTTCGTATGTTTGATCCCAGCGACGGGCGTCTTGTACGTAGCTATGGACAAAGTGTTGAATCGGAAACGGGTTTACTGGAAGCAGTACATCAACTGGCACGACAAGTACGCGAAGACCTGGGGGAATCTATCAGAGAAATCAATCGTTCCGGTGGAAAATTAGCAAGGGTGACTACGTCTTCTCTACAGGCTTTGGCCTGGTATTCCAGAGGTTGGCAGAAAGTTAATAATTTTGATTGGCATCAAGCTGATTTGATGATGCGACAGGCTCTAATTTTAGATAGCAGCTTTGCCATGGCCCATTTGTTACAAGGATATGCTAAGCTATGGTTGGGGAAGACCAAAACTGGGTTAGCTCATTTTCGTCGGGCAGCGCAACTTTCAGATGGATTAAGTGCCCGTGAAAAGTATTTTATTTTAGGCACCTATCAGACCTTTTGCCTGCAAAATTCTGAAAAAGCTATCGAAAGTTATGAAATTCTACTACAACTCTATCCTGATGATTATTGGGCACATGAAAATCTTGCTCTTCTCTATCTCTATAAAAGAGATTTCCCAAAATGGTGGTTACACAAACAGGCATGTATGCGGATTCGTCCCCACTATCCTGTTAATTATTCGGATATTGGAATTTACTATCTATTTTTGAAATGTGATATTGAAGGGGCATACAAACACTTCAGCAGGGCCTATCAATTGGATAAAGAATTCCCATTTGAATTTGTCCAACTGGCTGACGGACTTTATTTGTGGATGCGGGATGATCTGATCCATGCAGACGAGATCTTTCAAAAATATTTAAAAAATCGGCAAAACAGAGTTCTATCTCAATTTCAGGTTACCGGAAACTGGTATATCGCACATTTTTACCTGTTTCAGGGTAAAATTAATCGTGCCTTACAATTATTAGAAAATGCATTGCACAAGGCACGTTCAGAGTCTGATGGTTCGCTGGTGAATTGGTGTAAAATTGAATTGGCTTTGACTTATTTGCAGTTAAACAAAATGGGACGCTTTTTTAATCTGCTCAATGAGGTGGGCGACTCAGCACAGGGTATGGCTAAAATTGAGGCATTGGGCTGGATGGCTTTCCAATATGCCCGAATCGGAAATTTGGTTCAGGCCGGAAAACTGTTAAATCAAATAACTACCTTGACAATGGTTGAAGAAACAAATGTTTTGCATTTTCCTCTGCAAAGTGAAATGCAGCGTGCAAAGAGCGCATTCTGGAATCTGGTAAAAGGAGAAATGACATTACAAAGGGGAGACACTTCACTCGCAGTTGCTCATTTTCTCAAATTATTGGAAATTGTAGGCCCTGATCAACTGCCATTACAATCAGCAGTCAAACCTAATCTCTATATGCAGGCGAATCTAACACTTGCAAAAATTTTTATTAACTTAGGTCAAATCGAAAAGAGTCTTTCGTTTTTAAATAACAATGTACAACATAAAACTTTAATGATTACGGTCCCAGGAGGAGTTTTTTATTGGCTAAAAAGCCGCCGGCTGTTGGAAAGCCGGGCATTAGACAATAAATATAGGGAATATTTGCCTTAGAACACTTCCTTAAAATTGAACATGCTTAATTGTGTCAAAATTTTAATGATAAGAAAAAGTTAGAAGTTTAATGGGGGAACCGAAAAGTTCGAAAAGAAACTCCTCAGTCTAAGGCTTGGAATTGAAACTGGCAAATAACAGTTAAAGCAATTCAATGCTTAATGCTCTATAAAATATAAATCAGTGAAAATCTGCGTAAACCTTACCTGATCATAGGGACCTTTATTCTTTTTTTGTTACATTTTGAGTACGGTTGGATTCACTTCTTTTGGGGTGGGATAAAAAAAAAGTCCCGACAAGCGGGACTTTTTGAATTTTTCAGTTTTTACCAGGAACGTTGATTTCTGTTCCCAAAACCGCGATTGTCTGAACGTTCGGTACGAGGACGAGCCTTGTTAACCACTAAATTACGTCCACCTAATTCGGTATTGTGGATGTTGTCGATGGCGTTCTGTGCTTCGTCATCATTTTCCATGGTGACAAAACCAAAGCCACGTAATTCGCCGGTGTACCGATCACGAAGTAATTTAACTTCTGATACGTTGCCATACTCTTCGAACAACTCACGAATTGGTTGTTCTTCGCTGTTTCTGGGAATGTTCCCTACATAGATATTCACTATGAAACTCCTTAAAAAAATAAATAAAAAAATTAACTTAGAAAATCCGAATCTGCCAACAAGGGGTTAACTTAGAAGAAAGAAAAACTCTATCTGTGGGTCAAACGCCGGTTGGTCTGACTGAATTAACTGAGTTCAATATACGGGGGTAAAAGTAGAAAACCAAATTTATTTTTAGATTCATTTCAATAATTGTGCAAAGCCAGGAATGGCAACACCTGTAGCAAATTAGTCTATGCCAATGGTTTGATGCTCCCTTAAAACATTTCCTTAATCCCAGGTTTAATTTTTTGGTATTAATTCCAACATTTGGCTAACTTTGCATCATGAAGAATCAAAAATTTTTTGTGTTTGCAACGGCTGTATTTATTGCTTTGCTTCTTGTTTACGGCGGTCAGGCCGCGAAAATCCAGAAGGTACATCTCAAAGGTGAATTGCCCTGGTCTGAGAAAAAAGTACTGCAGACGATTGGCTTAAGTAATCCATTGGAAGCGGATGATCGCTTACTACAAGAGAAACAACAGGAGCTTTTACAGTTTTTGGCCCGCAAGGGCTATCTGGAAGCCAAAATCGATTCGGTTAAGCTGAATCAAAATTCGGCAAATGCAAAGGTGACAGAACTTACCATCTGGCTTTCTGCCGGCCCATTGTATTCCATCAAAAAGATCAGGATTGAAAGCGATTCCATTACGGAAGCGGAATATTTAAAGCAGCTGGAAAGCGCAGCCGGAAAGCCGTTTGATCAGGATTTGCTGCAAAAAGACCTCAACGACCTTCTGGAATTTGCTGCCGAACAGGGTTTTCCCTTTGCTAAAGCCGAAATTGTTCAATTGAAGCCTGTTAAGAACGACCAAAAAGGCAGTGTGGAAGTCGTCATCAAAATCAATGAAGGTAAACGAATTTTTGTTAAAGATGTGGTCATTCAAGGCCTCAAGTACACCCGACCTCAGGTCGTGTTACGGCAACTCTACTTTACACCGGGCATGACCTTTAGCCAGACCTGGTTTGACAAAATGGAATCCCGCCTACAGAAAATGCAGCTTTTTAAAATGGTTGGTCAACCGGCTATTATTCGCGTTGCGCCGGACAGCGTGCTGATTTTTCAGGAGCTGAAGGAAGGCAATCCCACCACCTTTGACGGCGTCGTCGGTTACGTGCCGCCACCGGCCAATTCCAAAAAGAACAATGGCTATTTTACCGGTTTAATCGACCTCTCTTTCCGCAATTTGTTCGGCACCGGACGAAAGTTTAAAATCTACTGGGAAAAAAGCGATCGCCTGTCCGAAAATTTTCTTACACAGTACCAGGAACCATGGATCTTTAACCTGCCGCTGGATGCCGGATTTTCTTTCAGCCGCCAGGTCAGAGATACCTTGTACATCGCCTACGATTTCCAGCTTGCATCGCAGTTTCATTTCAATGAATCACTGTCACTCTTCCTGAATTTTAGCCGCCAGTCGGTCAATCCCGATTCCCTGGCGGCCTGGCAGCAGGGAGTCATCAAAAACAGAACCTATGGTCTGGAAATCGGTTTAACCTACGACACACGCGACTATCCGCTCAATCCGCGAAACGGTCTTTTTTACCAGAGCGGTTACAGTTATGGTTTAAAACAGAATTTAGGGCCTGCCGCGCTCATGCTACGGGACAGTCTTAAAAAGAACATTGGCCTGAACAGTTTGCAATTGCAATTCGAATGGTACAAAAATTGGTTCAAGAATCAGGTGCTGGCTGCCAAATTTAATCTGAAAAATAAAAGGGGCACCTATTTGCAACTTAGTGATTATTTCTGGTTTGGCGGTAGTCAATCGGTAAGAGGCTACCGGGAAAGGCAGTTCAGTGGTTATCTGGTGGCCTGGTTGAATTTAGAATACCGTTTTATTGTGGGGAAAAACGCCCGTGTTTTTTTGTTTACGGATTGGGGTTACTACAAAACCAAAATCCAGAACAAAGAACAACAAAAGTCATTACGGGGCATGGGGTTGGG
>CAYNLJ010000055.1:0-9932 GCA_964398005.1 uncultured Caldithrix sp.
CAGAAAGCATTTTATTAATCAATTTACATCATATCATTGCCGATGGCTGGTCGGTAAATGTGATCATCGATGAATTACTCCAGCTTTATCGACAGCTTCAATCCGGTCAGACGCCATTATTGCCGGAAACGGAACTCCAGTATGCTGATTTTGCCGAATGGCACAATCAGTTTATCTCTTCACCGAAGGTTACCAGACAGTTAAAGTTCTGGGAAGACTATCTGCAGGGCATGCCTCAGGTGCTGGAATTTGTGACGGACTATCCGCGTCCGGCTGTGCAAAGTCACGAAGGCAAACAGCTGGTAAAACAGACAGACGCACATCTGTATCAGAAACTGAAAAATCTGGCCAAAAGTCTTCAGATTTCACCTTATTCCCTCTTTCTGGCCATCACTCAGCTTTTTCTTTTCAAAATTACCGGTCAATCCGATTTCGGCGTCGGGATTCCGCTGGCCAATCGTCATCGGAAAGCCCTTGAAAAACTGGTGGGATTTTTTGTCAATACGGGAGTTGTTCGCTCAAATATTAATCCATTAACGACATTCACCGAATTTGCCAAGAGAATCCATCAGGACGTTTTAACTATTGCCGAACATCAGGATATCCCCTTCGATCAGGTTGTGGACAAAGTTAACCGGGAACATGATTTAAGCCGTTCGCCCCTTTTTCAGGTGATGTTTGATCTGCAGAAATTACCGTTTACTAAATTACAACTGGACGAAATTGAAATTTCACCCTACGATTTTCAAATTGACATCTCTAAATTTGACCTGCTATTCCTGTTAACCGATTACCAGGAACACCTAAAGATTGCCATTGAGTACAACACCCAAATTTTTGCGGATGACACCGTAAATCTCTGGGCAGACTATTATCTTGAACTATTGAATCAGGTAGCCCAAGCCCCCGAAAAATCGATCAAAGATTTAAAACTCATTTCTCCTGATCAGGAAAAAAAGCTGATTTCAGAAGCAAGATCCTTCCGCCAGCCCTACCCCGGTGACAAGACAGTTGTTCAAATATTTGAAGAACAGGTTCAAAAAACTCCGGATGCCATCGCTGTCCGATACAAAGGGCAGGATTTTACTTACGACCAGATTAACAAAATGGCCAACCAGCTGGCTCACTACATTTTGAACCATTTCCCAACCAGGCAGCCGTTGATTGGCCTGCTGATGAACAAATCTCATTTACTCATTGTAGCCATACTGGGGATTATTAAAGCGGGCAAGGGATATCTGGCGCTGGATCCCAAATACCCTACCCAGCGCATTGCATTCATCCTGCAGGACACAAAAACAGAACTGGTCATTACCGACAGCGGAATGAAAGAGAATTTGCCGGACGAGGATGTTCAGATATTACCAATAGATGAAATGTGGCAGAAGGTTGAAACTCAGGATGTCCACAATCCGGGCCTGCCCATTTCCCCTGATGATATTATTTACAGCATGTTTACTTCGGGTTCCACAGGAATTCCCAAGGGAGTAGTCGTTCCGCACAAAGCAGTAGTTCGTTTGGTATTCAACCAGAATTACGCCACGTATGGACCGAATGAACATATTGGATTTTTATCTTCAATAGCTTTTGATGCTTCCACCTGTGAAATATGGGGAGCCTTACTGCATGGAGCAAGATTGTCCATTTTCCCACATTTAACCCCTTCATTAAAAGAAGTTGCCCGATTTTTTCAGGAAGAACAAATTACAACCCAGATAATAACTACCGGACTTTTCCATCTCTTAATAGATGAACAATTAGAAGGATTATTGAATATCAGGCAGCTAATGGCAGGTGGTGATGTTTTGTCCCCACCCCATTTAAAAAAATTATTTCAGAGAATGCCTAAAGGTCATTACTTCATCCCTGTTTACGGACCAACAGAAAATACGACTTACACAACATGCTTAAAAATGGCCGATTTAAGCCAGATGCGTTCTACCGTACCCATTGGTATTCCCATTCACAACACCGAGGTTTACATTCTGGATTCCTTTTTAAATCTTGTGCCACCGGGTGTTCCGGGAGAACTTTATGCCGCCGGGGACGGGTTGGCCATTGGTTACCTGAATCGCCCCGATTTAACAGCCGAACGCTTTTTACCCAATCCCTTTTCCGACAAGCCCGGCGACCGGATGTACAGAACGGGTGATTTGGTGCGCCAACGTGCCGACGGAATCTTCGAATTCATCCGCAGAATCGATCAGCAGGTCAAAATTCGCGGCTTCCGTGTTGAATTAGGCGAAATAGAACATGCCATCAAAAAGGATTCCAGAATCAGGGATGCCATTGTCACTACCTTTGAAGAGACCCCTGGCGATAAGTTGCTGGTAGCTTATCTGATTGCAGAGACAAAGGAAAAACAATTAATTGAGGATCTGAAAGAATATTTGCACAAGGAACTACCATCTTACATGGTTCCGGACTTTTTTGTCTTTATGGATAGCTTCCCCTTAAATATTAGTGGTAAGGTAGATCGCAGAGCTTTACCCCGGCCACAAATGGATGAAATTTCTCCGGTCAACGAATATGTGCCACCCTCCAATGCACTGGAAGAATACCTGGTAAAAATCTGGCAGGAGGTCTTAGGCATCGAACGGGTGGGGATCAAAGATAATTTTTTTGATCTCGGCGGGAACTCACTAAAAGCAGCAGTTTTCATTAACCGACTGCAACAGGAGTTTGATCATGAAGTTCCGGTGGCTGCCGTTTTTAAGGCACCAACCATTGAGCAACTTTCTGCCTACATCTTAAATTATTTTGATGATGTAATCGCTAAAAAATTTAAGATCAGAAATAAGCGTGACGAATCCCTCGACTTTTCGCTTAATAAAGAAATAAAAAAAATCGGACCCAAGCAGGTTGAAACGTTTCGGAAGATCATCCGTCCTCTGCCGCCATTTGATCAAAAAACAAAAGCTAAAAATCCACCGGCACTCTTTATTCTTTCTCCACCACGTTCGGGTTCGACGCTCTTTCGCATCATGCTGGCCGGTAATCCCCATCTTTTTTCTCCACCGGAATTGGATTTATTGTCCTTCAATACACTTGGGGAACGCAAGGAAGTCTTCCGCCAACCAGGTCTGGAAATCTGGCTCGAAGCTACCATTCGGGCAATTATGGAACTAAAACAATGCAGCTACCGCACAGCTAAAAAACTGATGGATGAATTCGAACAGCAAAATATGCCCATCAAAGAGTTTTACGGTTTGTTACAGGAATGGGCCGATGGGCGTCTTTTGGTAGATAAAACCCCTACCTATCCATTTGATTTAAATGTTTTGCAACGCGCGGAAGAATATTTTGAAAATCCTTTTTACATTCACCTGATCCGGCACCCTTATGCCATGATCTATTCCTTTATTGAAGCGAAACTGGATCAAAACTTTTTCCGTTATGATCACCCCTTTTCCCGTCAGGAACTGGCGGAATTAATCTGGATCGTTTCCAATCAGAATATTTTAACCTTTTTGGAGGGGATCCCTGAAAATAGAAAGTTCCAGTTGAGGTTTGAGGATTTACTGTTAAATCCACGTCAGGAGTTAGAACGCGTCTGCGCCTTTCTGAACATTGAATTTGATGAAGAGATGCTGAAACCTTATCATGGCAACAAGATGACCGACGGTGCCCGGAAGAACACACAAATGGTCGGCGACTTTAAATTTTACTTGCACCGCGATATTGATCAGGAAGTGGCTTACAAGTGGAAAAAACATCATCAGGTTGACTTTTTAAGCGACATCGCCTGGGATTTAGCGGTTCAATTCCATTACCCCCTGGAAAAAAATCTGGCCGAGAGGTACGCAAAATCGAGTTTTAAAATTACACCATTGCAAAATAAAACAAATGTTCCACTCTCCTTTTCCCAGCAACGGCTGTGGTTTTTGGAACAGTTGACTCCCGGACAGGCCGGTTACAATATTCCAATCGCCGTGCGCGTTAAGGGGAATTTTGATTTTAATGTTTTCAAAAGTGCCTGGGAACAGCTCATACTGCGCCACGAATCTTTAAGAACTGTTTTCAACTTCAACAACGAAACCCCGGTTCAAATCATCAAGGATTATATCAAAGCACCGCTGCAATATTTTGATCAGGAAAAAGTAAAGCAGATAGATATTGAACAGATCATAAAAGAAGATGCCAACAACCCCTTTGATCTGATCAATGGTCCTCTGTTGCGTGGAATGGTCTTTGCCCTGGACGATCACGATTTCATTTTTTATGTGAACATGCATCACATTATTTCGGATGGCCTTTCTACCGGCATTTTTATTCGTGATTTAAATGAATTGTACAATGCGATTGTTGAGAACAGATCACCGGATCTGCCTGAACTGCCTGTGCAATATGCCGATTACGCTGCCTGGCAACGGGAAACGTTAAAGGGCGAATATCTGAAAAAAGAACTACAATTCTGGCAGGAACAGTTTAAAGATGTTCCGCCCTTACTGGAATTACCCTACGACCGGCCCCGTCCAAGAGTACAAACCTATAATGGCCGGAAACTCTATTTTGAACTTCCGGCGGAAACAACACAAAAAATCTCTGCTCTGGCAAAACGTTTCCATACCACGCCTTTTGTGGTTTTATTGGGCATTTTTCAAACCCTGCTCTATCGTTACAGCCAGCAATCAACCATTTTGATCGGTACGCCGGTGGCTAACCGAAACCGCAAGGAAATTGAAAACCTGATCGGCTTTTTTGTCAATACGCTGGTGATTCGCTCCGATATTACCAATTCCATGTCTTATGCGGATTTAATTGAAGCCTTGAAAGAACGTGTTTCGGAAGTCTTTGCCCATCAGGAGGTTCCTTTCGAAAAAATTATTGACCATCTGAAGATTGAAAGAAGTTTGAGTTACAACCCATTGTTTCAGGTCATGTTTGCCTACCAGCCTCCGGCCCTGTCTTCAACAGAATTTAAATATTTTCAGGTAGAGCCTCTCGAACTCGACAACCAGGTTTCAAAGTTTGACATGACCCTGTCGCTGGCTGAAGTCAGAGGCGTTCTTAAAGGTGAATGGGAATACAATACAGATTTGTGGGATTCTACCACCATTGACCGGATGTTAGGCCACTTTTTAAATTTAATGGATTCCGTTTTGGAAGATCCTGAAAGGATTTTAACACATTACCCTCTCCTGCAGGAAGATGAAATCAGACGAATTGTGGAAGACTTTAACCCCAAAAAGGTAGAACCTTTTCCGCAGACCCCATTAATTTTTCAATTACTGGAACAACAGGCGGAACAAAATCCCGAACAGACGGCAGTCTGCTATCAGGATCAGCAAATATCATTCGGAGAATTCAATCGAAAAGTAAACCAACTGGCTCACCATCTGCTGGAGCTGCACATTCAACAGGAAGAAATTGTGGGCATTTTAATGGATCGTTCCATTGAAATGTTAATAAGCATTTTTGCCATCTGGAAAGCAGGTGCGGCCTATCTGCCCCTGGACGTTAATTACCCGCAGGAACGCATCCAATACATGTTGCAGGATTCCGGTTGTCAGTACGTGATCACCCGGCAACAGGATCAGGCCGTTGCACTACCCGTTACGGTCATTGATTTCAATGACCCGCTTATTGCTTCTAAGAATGAATCGAATCCTGATCATTTGGTAAGACCTGAACATTTGGCCTACATCATTTACACTTCCGGTTCTACCGGTAAACCCAAAGGAGTTATGGTAGAACACCGGTCGGTTTTAAATCTGGCTTACAATTTAAAGCAATCCATATACGACCAGATAACCGGCAGTCCCATTAAAATCAGCTTAAATGCACCCATCTCTTTCGATGCGTCGGTACAGCAGATTATCATGCTGGCTTTTGGTCATACACTGGAGATCATTCCTGCCGCCACCAGAGCAGACGGCCGGGCCTTTCTGAATTACATCATTGACAAGAAAATTGAACTGGTAGATTGTGTACCTTCGCAATTAAAATTACTGGTTGATGAAGGTTTGTTACAGTTGAACGACTGGCATCCATTAGCCTTTTTACCCGGTGGAGAAGCCATTGACAAACAGCTTTGGGAAAAGTTAAAAAACTGCAAGACCATCCAATTTTTTAACGTTTATGGTCCTACGGAGTGTACCGTGGATTCCAGCATTTGTCATATTAACAAAAGCCAGCAACCGCCTAATATCGGTAAGCCGATTTTAAATGCCCGCTTTTATATTCTGGATGAACTGGGTAATGTTTGTCCAGCGGGAGTTCCCGGCCAGATATTCATCAGTGGGAGTGGGGTGACCCGCGGTTACCTGAACCGCCCCCAATTAACCGCCGAACGTTTTCTGCCTGATCCCTTCTTTCCTGAATCGAGAATGTATGCCACAGGTGACAAAGGTCGCTATCTTGCCGATGGCAGTATCGAGTTTCTGGGCAGGCTGGACACTCAGGTTAAATTACACGGTTTTCGGATTGAATTGGGAGAAATCGAACACAATCTTAAAACCCATGATAAAATAAAAGATGCGATTGTCGTTGTCAGAAATGAAAAACTGGTCGCCTATCTGATTGCAGCGCAAAAAGAACTGACCGTGTCCGAATTGCGAAGTCATCTGCAAAAGACCCTGCCCGATTACATGATTCCCAATATTTTCATGTTCCTGGATTCCTACCCCACTCTGCCCAATGGCAAAATCGATTACAAATCATTGCCGGAACCGGTTGTGGACCGGAAGGCCTTAAGCCAGGAACTGGTTGAACCACGCAATGAGCGGGAGAAAATTTTACACGAAATCTGGTCCGAACTGTTGAATATCCCGGACATTGGCATCAAGGACAATTTTTTTGAATTAGGCGGCGATTCCATTTTAAGCATTCAGGTAGTGGCACGGGCCAATCAGCGTGGCCTAAAAATTACCCCCAAGCAAATATTTGAGTATCCGACCATCGAGGGTTTAGCTTCCGTGGCCCAGGAAGGCGTGGCTATTCATGCGGAACAGGGTCTGGTCACCGGTGATCTGCCTCTGACCCCCATTCAGCAGGCCTTTTTTGAATTGAATTTAAACACTCCCGGACACTGGAATCAGGCTCTGGCACTCGAACTAAAACAACCTCTGGACACGGTTGCCTTTAAATTAACGTTACAACAAATGATCAAACAGCATGACATGTTGCGGGCATCTTTTACTCCACAAAAAGCAACCATTCATCGCGAATGTTCGTTACCATTTTTTGAATTTGATTTGTCCCATCTTTCAGGTACCGAACTTGATCAGGAATTGAGCAAGGTGGCGGAACAATTGCAATCTGCCTTTGATCTTACCGTTCCCCCGCTTTGGCGGGTAGGTTTTATCAAAATGCCCGAAGGAAAAAACGATCTGTTGCAGTTTGTTTTTCACCATCTGATTATCGATGGCATTTCCTGGCGGATTTTATTGGAAGATATTTTAATGGTTTACCAGCAAGTTACTCAGGGTAATTCACCGAAACTACCGCCCAAATCCACTTCCTTTAAATACTGGGCAGAAAAACTGCAAACCTATGCCAAAACCGATGCCCTGGATCAGGAAGTGGCCTACTGGCATGACATGCTAAAGAATGCAGCTGTTCCATTTCATCCGGATTTTCCGGAAGGGCAGAACACAGAAGCTTCTGCCAGAACCATTGCTTTGTCACTGACTGAAAATGAAAGCAACGCATTATTAAAAGAAGCACCTGGCGCTTACCAGACTCAGGTAAACGAATTATTGCTTACTGCACTGGCCCGCACCTTACATCGTTTTACTGGTCATGCACAGTTGGCTATTGATCTGGAAGGGCATGGTCGCGAAGATTTGTTTGAAGAGGTGGATATTTCCAGAACCGTAGGCTGGTTTACTACCAGTTATCCGTTTGCTTTTAAATTTAACGGCGCCTTGTCGATGGGCGATCTTATTAAGCTGGTTAAAGAAAACTACCGGAACATACCCGGACACGGCATCGGGTTTGGAATTCTCCGCTATTTAAGAAAAGAGGAACGTCTCAAATCGTCGTCCCTGCCGCCCATTGCATTTAATTACCTGGGCCAGTTCGATCAGAACCATTACGCCTATTTCGGAAACCCTGTCCCGCCTTTGGGGCCTGAACGGGCAGCCGAAAACCAGAGGTCTCATCTTCTGGAAATTGGCGGAAGTGTGAACAACAGCGTGTTAACCATGCACTTTTCTTACAGCACCAATCAGTTCAGGGAAGACTCCATACGCAAATTCGCCGAAATTTACATGGAAGAGTTGCGCGCTGTAATTACCCATTGTCTGTCCCCGGACGCCGGAGGATACACTGCTTCTGATTTTAAAGAAGCCGGATTGGACGAGGATGAACTCAATGAATTATTCGATGAACTGGAATAGAAATAGCAAAAAATTAAAATTTGAAATCGTTTTTTGAACAGCGAGATTTTAAAGATCAGTAAGGGAAAAATTGAATATGAGTTCTCAAGCTAAAAAGAAAAACATAGAAGCCATTTATCCCCTGTCCCCAATGCAACAGGGAATGCTGTTCCATTATGTTTACAATCCGGAATCGGCCACTTATTTTGAACAATTTCAGGCTAAATTTAAGGGCGACCTCAACGTCAGTGCTTTTCAGGAAGCCTGGCAAATTCTTATTCAACGTCATGCCGTTTTACGCACTTCGTTTGTCTGGAAAAAGCTGGATAAAATGTTACAGGTCGTTCAAAAAGAGGTGGAATTCCCGTTTGAACTGATGGACTGGCGTTCCCTGGACCCTGCAGAGCAGGAAAAACGATTTCAACAATTTATGGCAGAAGACCGTAAAAAGGGATTTGATCTGGCTAAAGCGCCTTTGCTGCGTCTGTATCTGATTCGGCTTGATGAAGATGTTTACCAGTTTCTGTGGTCCTTTCACCATCTGCTGACAGACGGCTGGTCTATTCCTATCATCTTAAAAGAGTTTTTACTGATTTACGAAATGAAGTGTAAAAACATCCCTGTCCAGTTGCCTCCTACCCGTCCTTATCGCGACTACATCAACTGGTTGCAGAAACAGGATATGAATGCGGCAAGGAATTACTGGAGAAATGTGTTAAAAGATTGGGCCGGTCCTTCCCTGTTAACCATTGGACGTCCCCAGGGGTATGAAAGAGATGTGGAAGATACCTATGAGAAAATTGTTTCCGGTCTTTCAAAATCCACTTCAGAGAAACTTTTTCAGCTGGCAAAACAGAATAATGTAACCCTAAGTTCTTTTGTTCAAACCGCCTGGGCCATTGTCCTGAGCCGTTACAACAAGACTCAGGATGTGGTTTTTGGAGCCACCGTTTCCGGACGTCCACCGGAATTAAGTGGTGTGGAACAGATGGTCGGGCTGTTCATTAACACCATTCCGGTTCGTGTTTTTGTGGATGAACGGCAAACGGCCATTGAACTTGTAAAACAGGTACAGCAGCAGGCGGTTCAAAGCCGGGAATTCGAATACACCCCGTTGGTTGAAATAAAAAGCCTGGTCGACATTCCCAGAGATTTACCTTTGTTCGATACCATTGTCGTCTTCGAAAACTACCCGACCGATACTTCGCTGAAAGAACAAAAAGGCAGCCTTGAACTGCTGGAAAGCGGTTCCTACGAACGGACCAATTTCCCCATCACCTTTGTTGCCGCAGCCAGTGACAGGCTTTCGCTGGAAATCGCTTATGAAAACCGACGTTTTGATCCTCAACTGATGGAACAACTGCTGAAGCATGTCACGCATATACTGGAACAAATGGCAAATGCAGCTGATCTCCCCCTGACTCATCTCCGTCTGGTGGATGAGGACGAAATGCAGCACTTAATCACTAACTGGAATCAGACCACGACCCCATTTGAAGATCAGCTTACCATTCACGAAAAATTTGAACAAATAGCCGAACAGTTCCCCGAGCGCACCGCCCTGGTTTACAACGACGAGGCCTTAAGTTACCTGGAACTCAACAGCAAGGC
>CAYNLJ010000056.1:0-9889 GCA_964398005.1 uncultured Caldithrix sp.
ATCGAAAAGCAGAATTGGAAGTATTGGAAAGGGACACTAAAATCCTTGAAAATACAGTACCGCCATTTCCCAAAATCCATTACAACGAGGCGGTTGAAATTCTGAAAAAACATGGCGTGGATTTTCCCTACGGTGACGATTTTGGTGGCGCCGACGAAACTATTCTTTCTGAGGAATTTGACAAACCAGTCATTATCCATCATTACCCGGCAGAGGTTAAAGCTTTTTACATGAAACGCGACCCTGAAGAACCCCAGTTTGCGCTGGCCATGGATATGTTAGCTCCCGAAGGCTATGGCGAAATTATTGGCGGTTCACAACGTGAAGATGACTACGACACATTGTTGCAAAGAATTCGTGAACATAACTTGGATGAAGAAGCCTTTGCCTGGTACCTGGATTTACGGAAATATGGTTCAGTACCACATTCAGGCTTCGGACTTGGTATTGAACGTACGGTTGCCTGGATTACCGGAACCAAACACGTTCGGGAAACCATTCCGTTTCCGAGATTGTTGCAACGAATTTACCCTTAACGATGAAAAAATTAATTGGCGTAATTGGCGGCAGAGATTGTTCTGCTGAAATTTACAATCTGGCTTTTGAAGTGGGGCAGTTGATTGCTCAAAACGGCTATGGCCTGGTTTGTGGAGGCATGGGCGGCGTAATGGAAGCGGCAGCAAAGGGTTGCCGGCAAGAGGGTGGACTAACGGTCGGCATATTACCAACGGACTCAAGTTCCAGTGCCAATCCTTACATCGAAATAGCCATTCCGACCGGTATTGGCATTGCACGCAATTTGATGGTTGTTTTGGCGGCCGAAGGCTTGATCGCCATTGATGGTAAATATGGTACCCTGTCCGAAATCGCCTATGCCCTGCAACTGCAGAAGCCCATCATCGGTCTAAAAAGCTGGATGGTAGATCCGCAAATTCTGGTAGCCCAATCGGCTAATGAAGCCATGGAAAAACTTTTGGCTCAATTACCATGAAAAAAACATTACGAATCATTGTAAAAGGACGAGTGCAGGGCGTGGGTTATCGCTGGTTTGCCCGACAGGCGGCGCGTGATCTGGGTTTGACTGGTTTTGTTCGTAATCTGGTTAACGGAGATGTTGAAGTTGTGGCTCAGGGGGAAGAAGAATTATTAAATCAACTCATTAAAGAATTAAATCAGGGCCCGGCTTTTGCCCACGTCACTGAATTACAAACTGAAGAACTGGATCTTCCGGAAGATCGGTACAAGTCTTTTGAAATTGCATTTTAAAAAGGAATGACACATGGAAAAACAAATTGAACAACTGAAACAGGCCATTCGTGATGTGCCGGATTTCCCCAAAGAAGGGATTCTTTTTAAGGACATAACCCCGGTTTTACAGGATGCAAAACTATTTGCTACGGCAATTGAACTGTTTGCCAAACAGGTGGAAAATCAGGAATTTGATTTGATTGCTGCCATCGAATCGAGAGGATTCATTTTTGGCGCGGCTTTGGCTTTAAAACTGAACAAAGGTTTTGTTCCGATTCGTAAGCCGGGCAAGCTACCTTACAAAACTTTTAAAGAAGAATACCAGTTAGAATATGGCAGCGATGCTCTGGAAATTCATCAGGACGCAGTGAAACCTGGTCAAAAGGTGTTATTGATTGACGATTTGCTGGCAACAGGTGGTACGGCATTGGCCTCGGCCAAATTGATTGAACGTTGTGGCGGACAGCTTGCAGCTATCTGTTTTTTGATTGAACTCACTTTTCTTAACGGGCTGCAAAAGCTTGATGGTTATCAGGTAAAAACGCTAATTAAATTTTAATTTTGTTTCACTAAACCGGGAGGAGTATCCATGAGATATGTAATTCTTTTGCTGGCTGCGGTGGCCTTATTGCTCAGTTGCCAAAAGCAACAAAGCGAAAAGGCAGCACAGGAACAACCACAACAGACAGTGCAGGCCAAATACCAATTGGCAGACTTAACTTCCAATGTTTGTCCTGGCTGTGGTATGGTCTTCAAAAAAGATGCTGATATTGCAGACACGCTTCATTATCATGGTAAAGCATACGGTTTCTGCGGTTCTAAATGTGCCGATGCCTTTAAGGCAGATCCTGAAAAAACGCTTGCAGCTATGCATGAGCGGATGGAAAAGATGGAAGGAATGCACGAAGAAGGTGAAGAACACGAGAAAATGGAACATTAATCTCTAAAGTAGTATTTTACTGTGTAAAATCAGCGGCACCCAAAGAGATTGATAGGTTCTGATGTTTCTGTAAGGGCGAAGCAAGCTTCGCCCTTACTTTAAAGTTTGAAAGTTTCCTTCTTTTTTCTCACTTGTATTGTGGCCGATTCTTCTTTAAATTAGCCAGCTGAAAAATGCCCCTGTAGCTCAGAGGATAGAGCAGAGGCTTCCTAAGCCTTGTGTCGGGAGTTCGAATCTCTCCAGGGGCACCAAAATGGGGAGGAGGCGTCAGGGAAGTAGCGCTTAAAACAGGGAGGTTTTCTCATTTTAAGCACTTGTCCTATTTGATTAGTAAAATTCTCCTCATCCGCATCTGATTACCTGCCTTGAGTCTTATTATGTAAAAGCCACTGGCCAGGTCACCGGTTTTTAACAAAATTTGATGCAAACCAGAATTTAAAGTTCTGCTTAAAATTTCTTTAACCATTTGTCCACGAATATTGAATAATTCCAATCGAACAACTGTAGTCGCGGGTAACCTGAGGGAAATGATAGTCTGATCATTAAATGGATTTGGAAAATTTGGCAGCAACATCAATTCTTTATTAGGTATTTCAATTGCAGCCTCTAATGCCGTTTTGCTGTCAATCTCAAATTGCCAGGCATATTTTGAACAAAAACCATGATTATTGGTAACTTCCACCTGTACCGTGTGTAAGCCATCGGCCAATGGTTCTTCCGGCATGTAAGAAATGGAAGTGGAAGCGAGCTGGCATTGCTCACTTACTTCAATGCTGTCAATAAACATTTTCGTTTTCTGTACATCAATGCCGGAACACTGATCAACAAAATAGGCCTTAATAACAGGCAGATTTTCTTTAATGGTATTTCTTGGAGAAGGTCGGAAAACGGTAGGATAACCAACGAGCGATACTCTCTGATAGAACACATTATTCTCCAAATTGGCTTCATTTCTTTGATTGCCTGCCTGCAGATAGACGCCTAAATAGTACATGCCTGAAACCAGAGAATCGTGTAAACTTATTTCCGTTGCAAACTCAATTGAATCTTTTGCATTTATTCCGGGAAGCTGAAAAGTTTGTACAACTTCCTGAGGCGAAGGATTGGTTTGTGCATACTGGGAGAAATACACTTTGGCTATGGCCGAATCACTCGCCTGATTTCCCAGATTAGTGATTGAAAAGGAAAGTGGAAAGGACCGGTTTAATAGCAACGAATC
Organism: uncultured Caldithrix sp.; assembly: GCA_964398005.1. GTDB lineage: Bacteria > Calditrichota > Calditrichia > Calditrichales > Calditrichaceae > Caldithrix. The sequence goes on from CAYNLJ010000056.1 coordinate 3,408, forward strand.
ACTCGTGACCAAAGCGATGGGGGCTAAATCAGCACATTGATCTCTGAAATAGATAAAACACCAGACCGTGTTTAAATTTAAATGACCATTGGAGTATCCCGGCCAGTCATATTTTGCGCCTATGCCCTGATAGTTGAAATAGCCTCCGTTGTTCTTGTTTCCGGCCGGATCATTCACAATAACTGTAGTTGCATCCTTTTCGTAACCGATGACTGCCATGTAGTGACCGGCAGTGGTAATGCTGTTCAGCAAAACGAATGGTTTCTGGGCGTTGGACTCTTCCATGAGCTTGCTCCTTGTAGGGTTCCAATCCACGTTTGAGAATAGTCCGTGTTTTCGGGCAAACTCAGCCATAAAGCCTTTGGTATCAGCCCAGGCCTGCGAACCATTGCGTACAATAAAACCAAAGGCTCCGTAACCTTTGGTTCCGTTGGGATCATAGGCCCATATATCAAAGGTGTAATTATTGTAAGTGTATTTTTCACAAATGTAATCACCATAGGCCGTTGTGTGAAAAAACGGTTTGTAAACATTACGTACCCGTTTTGGCAACAATCCGTAATAGGCAATGCACATGGTGGCAGCCGTCCCCCCACAGGCCGATGTACCATAAAACCAGTCCGGAGGATCGTAATATTGGTTAACGTATGGGATCTCAAAACTGAACGTCTGATTTTCTGACGACCGTCCAGGTATTTGCAAATCAGGTGTTTCAATCTGAGTGGTTTTTTCCGGAAAGACAATTTTTTCTCCGACCTGGTCAAAAATGAATTGTTGGTTCGCTACGTCGAAGATTCTTTGTTTCAATACCTCCTGGCCTTCGGCATCTGTTGATTTAAAATAAAGTTCGCCTTTAGGCCCAAGACTGGCAAAATCTTCAAACTGATCTACCGTTGAAGTCAGTGCAATCAGTGCATTTGACTGGATTTCGAATGCCCAAAGCTCGCTGGACAAAACTTCGGAAGTCTCCTCGATCTCGATTTTGGTAAACAATAAAAACCTACCATCAGCAGACCAGCAAGGGTGGATGCCTTTGCCAACTGCTGTTAACCGCTTTTGTGCGACATCATAAATAAAAATTTCATTTTTAAAGGTTTGGAAAAAAAATTGATTTTTTTGTGGGTGCCAGCTGGGATTAAAACAAGATTTTCCCTCAGGAGAGATGATAACGTCATCCTTTTCAGAAAGATTGAATAAGTGTAGTTGATCCTGTTCGTCGTTATAAACCAGAAACTGATTGTCAGCGGAAAGGGAAGTAAGATTAGCATAACTGTTAAGATTAATCTTTTCGAGTACAGTACCCGTCGTATCGGAGATGAACACCCGGTTTCCAATGGTGAAGCTGATATTCCCCTGGGCGTTGAAGGCAGGCACCCCTGCCAGAGGGGCAGGATCGTGCAGAACAATGATTTTGTTTTGTTCAACATCAAAAAGGCAGGGAACCTGAAAACCATTTTTAAACATCTTAAAGGCAACAAATTTTCCGTTTGGAGACCAGTTGGCAAATTGAGTAATACCCAGCCCCGAGGCAATTTGCAGGAGCGATTCGTTTTCCAGATTTAATAGATAAAGTCCTGGCTGTTGGGTCATGTCGAACATTAGCCATTTCCGATTGGGTGCAATTTTCAGAAAGTTTTTCCCATTATCAAAGTTTTCGGTAGGAATCGCGAAAGCGAAATGAATTAAAATTAGCAGGTAAAAAAGGAAGGATTTCATAAAAAGCCCTCATACACATTCAAAGTATATTTGTTCGTTTAAATTACAAACTATGGTGTCCAAAGGCAAAAACTTTAAACAGAAATAAGACATTTTTTACTTTTACTTTAACTTAGACAAAAAGAACAAGTTGGCCAAACATCTTCTGTTTAAAAGAGGTTAAGATGTTCAACTAAAATTTTAATTCCAATAAAAATCAAAATGATTCCCCCTAAAATTTCAGCGCTGGTGCTAAACTTCTTCCTCAAAAAATGGCCGATTTTAATAGCCACCACACAGACAGAACCGGTAATTAAGCCAATGATTAAACTGACATACCAGATATTGACTTTGACAAGCGCTAAAGTTAAGCCAACGGCTAAAGCGTCAATACTGGTTGCAATCGACAGGCCTATCAACTGAAGGCCACGCGAGGGGTCAGTCCGAAAGGCGATATCCTGCTTATCAATGGCTTCAAGAATCATGCGTGTGCCCACAAAGGCAAGCAAACCAAAGGCCACCCAGTGATCAATTTTTTCGATCAAATGTACGATATTGAAACCGATAAACCAGCCCAGAATAGGCATCAGGAACTGGAACAAGCCAAAATGAAAGGCCAGGCGAAAGGTCGCGCGTTTCTGCCTCGTAAATCCTGCGGCTGCAGCCGAAAGTGAAACCGTCATCGCATCCATGGCCAATGCCAGGCTGATCAGTGCAATCTCCGCGAAAGTCAAACCAAAATCCTTTTTCTCTGAAAATTAAAATTCTAAATTAATGTAAAGGAAAATTGATAGCAAAGGTAATCCTTTATTAATTTGCCTTCAGCCGTAAAATATGTGTAAAATCAGCACAAATTTCTCAAAGGAAAAATCTATTTGATTCTATTGGTTTCAGTCTTTAAATTTGATACTTTTAATGATTTAGAGAAAATAGTAAACCGAACGGAAAAAGGAGAAGTAGATGTTAAAGCCGCAGAAGAAAAAGATCACCAAAAAGGAATTGAAAGAAGATAAATTTGTTGAGACTGCCTTAAAGACAAAGACCTATTTAGAAGAAAACTCCAAACAGGTTACCATTGCCGTAGTGGCTATTTTAGCTCTGGTCGTGTTAATCATGGTTTATAAAAACTACCATGAACAGCGGGTAATGAAAGCAAATGCTTTGCTGGGTTTGGCTCAGGTGGAATACCAGAACATGAATTACGCCAAGGCAAGAAATTTTTTAAATCGCCTTTTTGAAGAATATGATGGCACCGATGCTGCGGTCCAGGGATACTTTGTGCTGGCTAACTTAAACTTCCTGCAGGAAAAATATGAAGAAGCCGAAGCAGCGTTTAAAAAGTTCATCGATGACTATGATGGCAGCAAAATTTTAAAAGCCTCCGGTTATGCCGGTTATGCCGCCTGCCTGGAACATAAGGGAGCTTACGAAGAAGCTGCCAAATATTACCTGAAAGCACAAAAAACCGCTCCTGATTTTAGCGAAGCGGCTAATTACCTTTACTTAGCCGGGCTAAATTTTGCCAAAGCAGGTCAAATTGACGATGCCCGTGACGCCTTTCAGTCAATTGTTGAAAAATATGAAAAATCCAATCGGTTCAACGACGCCAAAGCACAGTTAATTTTACTGGCTAAAAAATAATGAACCTTGCGGAAAACGCTAACCAATATTTTCTAAATGTTTATAAACGCTTTCCTTTTGAAGTGGATAAAGGGGAAGGCGTTTATCTTTATGATAAGCAGGGCAAAAAATATCTTGACTTTCTTTCCGGCATTGCCGTTAATGCCCTTGGCTACCAACATCCTGTAATTGAACAGGCCATTCTAAAGCAACTGAAAAGGAATCTACATCTCAGCAATTATTTTGTACAGGATGTGCAGGTGGAATTAGCGCAACGCCTGTTGCAGCTTACCGGATATTCTCGTGTTTTTCTGACTAATAGCGGCACAGAAGCTATCGAAGGCCTGCTCAAACTTGCCCGGAAATGGGGTAACTCCTTGGGCAAATCAGAAATCATTGCATTGAAGGGCAGTTTTCATGGACGAACAGCCGGTGCGCTCTCCCTAACCATGCAGGACAAGTACCAAAAACAATTTTTGCCCCTTTTGCCCAACTGCAAAGCGATTCCACCAAATGATACTGATGCCTTAAGAGACGCTGTAAACGAGAAAACGTTGGCCATTTTTTACGAAGGTATTATGGGAGAAGGCGGCGTACGCCCGCTGTCCAGAGACTTTTTAAAAGCCATCTACGAATTAAAAGAAAAGTACAACTTTCTGGTCTTTGCCGATGAAATCCAGACCGGTGTTGGCCGCACGGGCTATTTTTATTATTTCCAGAAAGATGGTTGGCAACCGGATGGTTTTGCTACGGCCAAAGGTCTTGGGGGTGGACTTCCTCTGGGGGCTTTTGTTGTTTCAGACAAGTTAGCCGGTGTTTTTACCATTGGCGATCATGGGACAACTTACGGCGGCAATCCGCTGGCCTGTGCCACCGGATTAGCCACTGTTAATTACGTTGCAAAAGAGAAATTCTTGAACCAAGTGAAAGAGACCGGAAAATATTTTCTTGCAGAATTACAGGCCTTTGCGACCCGCTACCCTGAAACCGTTGTCGAAGCGCGTGGCCAGGGGTTGATGCTTGGCCTGGAGGTTAGAGAAAAAGCAGGCGAACTGATGTTCGCAGCTGCTGAACAGGGCTTACTTTTTAACATTGCAGGAGGCAACACGCTGCGTTTTGTCCCACCTCTGATAATTCAACGACAACATGTGACAGAAGCCATGGAAAAACTGGACCTAACCTTCCAAAAAGTGTTTGGCTAACAGGGGGGAAGGTCAGTTGCTGTTTGATTATCTTTTCATCGTCAGCCTGTTATTGGAGTGGACGACAATTCTATTTCTCTTCCTGGTGCGAAATCAGCTTTGGAACTCAAAACACAGGGCAAACCTGGCCTCTAATTTATCTTCCACGCTTTTTAGCCTAGTGATTCTATTTAAAATTCTACATGTATCTCTTTTCATTTTTAATTTTGATCAAAAAGGTTTAGAAGCAAACCTATTGCTACCGACCACCATTTACGTCCTCTGGCAATTGATCTTGTCTGCTCTGTTCTTTTATTTGTTAATGAAATTCAGTTTCCGGCATCATTTTCAGGAGCGCTTTGCAATTGCGCTGAGTAAACGAACCTTCGCCGAATTGGTTTTCATTTCAGTGTGGGATCTGACGGGCAGTCTTTTAATTTACTTGATGCTGACCAGTAAGTTCTGGCTAAATCAATTTCACCCAGTTTCCATTTCCGTGCCTTTCAATAAACCCATTTTGCAATTTCCATTGCTGGTAATGGGTGTAGCATTACTAACTGTTTCTTTCTTTTCATTTTTTAAATTAAAAAAAGAAGTGACCCGTTTTAGTTTTTTATTTTACAGTTCAAGCTATTTGGCCTTGATTTTTTTCAGCTTTTTCACATTTTATCAGTATCGGAAATTAATCTTTCCCGGGTTAGAAAGCTTTTTTAATCAGTACTATCTTTTTTTGGCAGTTTTATTCTGGTTAATTATATTTCTTGTAAGCGTAATCGTCTTTGGTTTAATGGTTCAGTTGCACAAAAATAAGAAATTTTTGAAAAGCGGATTCCAATTTCGTTTTCTTTTTTACAATTTATCCCGATTGCATTTGTTGAGTGAAACAGGGATGACATTATTTGCATTGTTAATCGTTTTCTTTTTCATTTATTTTTAAAAGGGAGTGCAAGATGGCTTCAGTAAAACTGGAACATGTTTACAAAGTTTACGACAATAAGGTTACGGCCATTAGTGATGCAAATCTGGAGATTAAAGACAAAGAATTTGTCGTGCTGGTAGGACCATCAGGTTGTGGAAAATCAACCTTGCTGCGCATGATTGCAGGGCTGGAAGACATCACCAAAGGCAATATTTACATTGGGGACAAATTGGTTAACGACGTTCCACCAAAAGATCGCAACATCGCGATGGTTTTTCAGAACTACGCGCTGTATCCGCACATGACGGTATTCGACAATATGGCTTTTGGGTTAAAGCTGCGCAAATTCCCCAAAGATGAAATTAAAAAACGAGTACATGAAGCAGCAGATCTGTTGGGACTCACACAATATTTAGATCGCAAGCCAAAAGCGCTTTCCGGTGGCCAGCGCCAGCGTGTGGCTGTGGGGCGGGCTATTGTAAGGCAGCCGCAAGTCTTTTTGTTTGATGAACCTTTGAGTAATTTAGATGCCAAACTGCGAGTACAGATGCGGATTGAAATCAGTAAGCTGCACCAACGTTTGGAAACAACCATGATTTACGTAACGCATGATCAGGTAGAAGCTATGACCATGGGCGACCGCATTGTGGTCTTAAAGGACGGTGTAATTCAGCAGGTAGCTTCTCCCCTGGAATTGTACAACAATCCGGTTAATTTGTTTGTAGCCGGTTTTATCGGTAGCCCGGCCATGAATTTCATTAATGGTGAATTGCAAAACAACGGGAAATTACACTTTAAAAATCCGGATTTTAGCATCGAACTCACGCCCGAGCTTCAAGGTCGATTAAAAGCATATTCCAAAAATGAAATTATTCTGGGCATCCGTCCGGAACACTTTCAGATTGTAACCGATAATCAGTTTAAAGACTGGCCACAAATTGAAGCGGTAATTGAAGTCATTGAACCGATGGGTTCAGAAACGTACGCCTATTTAAAATGCGGCAATACTTCCATTAATGCCCGTTTTCAACCATCAGATTTAATTAAGGTTGGGAGTACTTTGAAAC
>CAYNLJ010000057.1:0-3899 GCA_964398005.1 uncultured Caldithrix sp.
CTGTAAACAATAACCCCGGTTACATATATGGCCATGTGACTTTAAGTGAATTGCCAACGGATATTCCACGTCCTGTAGGGCAAAATCCGGACCAGTTCCAGTTACTCCAGAATTATCCAAATCCGTTTAATCCGACAACCAATATTGAATACAAATTAAGCGAACAGGCTGAGGTTGAACTTAATGTTTACGACATGCAGGGGCGTTCAGTGGCCCGTCTGTTTAAAGGTCAACAACAGAGAGGACAATATCGCATCACCTGGAACGGTCGGAATCACTGGAATCAGAAATTAGCCAGCGGGATTTATTTCTACAGTCTCATTGTCAATGGGCAAAAGGTAGATACCCGAAAAATGATTTTAGTTCGTTAAGTGCAATTTTCTTTAAAAAATTTAATCGCTAATATCCTGATGATCCCGGTTTTTGCTTTTGCCGGGCAGGGGGAACACCCCGTTTTTAAAGATGCGCATGTCTTTGAGGTGCGCATCTTTTTGGATTCACCAGATTTCCTGGCCGATCTTTATGCCAGTCATGAAACGCGGGAATACATTGCTTCCCGAATCGAAATCGATGGTCAGGATCAGGGGCAGGTAGGTGTACGCTTTAAGGGAACTTCTTCTTTTTATGGGTATCCGACCGACAAAAAGTCGTTACGTGTAAAATTCAATGCTTTTACTGACAAAGATTTCCACGGTTTAAAAAAAATTAATCTCAACAATGGTTGGAGTGATCCTACCATGTTGCGTGAGAAACTTTTTCTGGATTTTCTCTATGAACAGGGGATTCATGCTCCCAGGGCAAATTTTGCACGGGTTTATTTGAATGACCGGTATTGGGGACTTTACACGCTGGTAGAACAGGTGGATAAAGTTTTTCTGAAAGATCGCTTTGGTTTGAACGATGGTAATTTGTTTAAAGCCGAAAAACAGGCTGACCTCAGCTGGCAGGGCGACCAGGCAGATGATTACCGACCTTTTTACGATTTAAAAACCAATGAAAAGCAGGATGACTGGACTTCATTAATTAAGATGATTGATTTTATCAATCATTTTTCTGATCAGGACTTTTCCAGTCAACTGAATCAGGTTTTGGATGTTGAAGCATTTATTAAAGCCTGGGCTTCAAATATTCTGGTGATCAATCTGGATACTTATCTTGGTTCTGCGAATAATTTTTACCTTTATTTCGATGAAAATTCAAATCAATGCCGCTGGATTATCTGGGATGTCAATCTGGCTTTTGGGGCGAGGTTAGCACGTGATACGTTAAATATTTACTACAATCCTCATCAACGGGTTTTAATCGACCGTTTGTTGCAAAATGCAGACTATCATGCATTGTATCTAAAAACCATGAAAACATTGCTGCACAACTTTTCAGCGGAAATTTTATTTCCAAGAATCGATGACTTGTTCGAATTGATCAGAGAAGACTATCTGGCCGATACCTTAAAAATGTACAGCAATGATGAGGTGCTAATTTCACTGACTGAAGATTTGGGAGATGTACCAGGACTGAAGAAGTTCATTCAAGTTAGAGAAGAGGATGTGTACCAGCAACTTTATCCCAGTCAGCTGGAAAAAATGAACGACAGAGAACAAACTGAACGACCTTCTGCTAAAAATTTTCCAAATCCGTTTAATGAGGGAACCGTTTTTTACTATGAGCTTTCTGAACCTGGTCAGGTTTCTTTGTACGTTTTTAATGCATTAGGACAAAGGGCTATGGTTGTAAACTGGGATTCACAGAATAAAGGTCTTTTGCAAAAGCGTTTAAATTTCCCTTCATTAGCCAGTGGAATTTATTTTTATCAGCTTTTGGTCAATGGCCAAATCAAAACTTCGGGTAAAATGAATTTAATTAGGTAAAGGCTTTCATGGGTGCATTTTCAATAAGCATCAGCTAACCTGTTGCTGGTTCTTCTGGTACTCCTGGTAAGCTTGTTTTGTATCGCGGTAAATTTGCAATAGAACGCGTTTAAATGCGAATTCCAACTTTCGGTCGAGTTCCGGATTGAACTCACAAAGCTGTTCCCAAAGCATCTCTTCGGCCATGGCCTCGTCTTTTGGCTCAGCGAAAATGGTGGAGAACACCACCTCGTCCAATGACCAGACAATGTATTTTTCATTATTAACTTCTATTTGAAAAGCCTTTGGTCCCTGACAAGAGCAACCCATCATTAATTCCTTTCCAATTCATTTGTGGTTTAAAACCAGTTAGACCAGCTAACAGGTTTTTTCAATTTGTTGTTGAAGAATATGTTCTATCTTTTTTTTAAATTTTGAATCTGATTTAAGGCATTCGTCAATCATTTTGAATACAGTTTCCCGGTAGGGATTAATCGATTTTGGTGCAAGACAATATTTTACCCATTTCCCGTTTTTCCGGTCGCAAATTAGTCCGGCTTCTGCCAGAATATGTAAATGTTGCGATGTGGTAGAATAGGCCAGATTAATGGCTTTGGCCAACTGACAAACATACATGTCGCGTTGCTTAAGAATGCCCAAAATTAACAAACGTTGCGAATCCGAAACCGCTTTAAAGGTTTTTAATAACAGTTCCTGCATTTTTCCCCTTAAATAATTCTTCCCAAAATTTGCACAATTGTTCTCGTTCTTAATTAAATCAAATCGGTAGCTAAATCCATTTAACATTCAAAACTCAAAATTCAACATTTTCACCAATTATCTGTGTTTCTCCACAGAATGAAACAGCATTACTGCCGTTTAAAATGTAGTATAAACAAAATAAATGCCTCCCATTATTACCAGCAATCCGGAGGCTTTTCGCACGTAGTCGCTGGCCTTCGATTTTTCGTTCCAGTTCAGATAGTTTTGCACCCACTGCAGTGAACTACCGGCAAGAACAATGACCGCGGTATGGCCTATTCCAAAGGCTGCTATCAAAAGCATGGCTTTTAGAAGACTGGTTTTAGCCAGAGAGAAGACCAGCCCCAAAATGGGAGCCATATAAGCGAAAGTACAGGGCCCCAGTCCGATGCCGAAGACTACTCCTAAAAGAAAGGCGCCGCCAACTCCGCCTTTTTCAAAGAACAGCGGAGTTTTCCAGTTGATTCGAAGGACGTCGAGCAAATAAAGACCTATCAATAGAAAGATGAAAGCAATAAAGTAATTGCCCCATCTCCCCACATCACCCATGAGCCGCCCGCTGGCCGAAGTCACCATACCGATAATAGCAATTGAAATGAGAATACCGATGGCAAAGACGAATGAAAGGCCAAAGGCAGAAGGCGGTACGTTTCTTGATTCTTTTGTTTGTTGATTACTGATGTAACCGATAATGAGCGGAATACTGGACAAATGACAAGGGCTAAATAAAATGCTGATCAACCCCCAACCCAATCCTGCTAAAAGAGCCAGGGAAAAACTACCCTGTAGGGCGGTGGTTAAAACGTTAAAGATTTCAGACATAATTATTTCTCTGCCTTCTTGATTTTAAGTCCATGGTCCGCCAGTAACCGGTCAATTTCTGCCTCAGGGAAAAAGCCTTCATGGCGGAAGAATTCATTTCCTGCTTCGTCAAGAAAGACTTGCGTTGGGATGAGCCGGATGCCGTAAATTTCAGCAAATCTACGTTGATCAGGTTTCCAAACGTCGTAAAAAATGACCTTAATTTGATCGCCATATTTTTGTTCAATGCTTTTAAGAATGGGTTGCATCTTTTTGCATGGTACGCAATTTACGGAACCCAATTCAATAAAAGTCACCATTGCTTTTGAAACAGTCTGCAGCTGAGTTTCATTTTGAGCAACCTGCTGTTTTTCTTTTTGGCCGCAACCATAGCAAACGATCAGCGCTAAAATCAGAAAAACAATTGCCGGAAGAGTCAACGAGTTCTTAATCATATGATTATCCATATAAACTTCCTCTTAGTTTTTA
>CAYNLJ010000057.1:3999-7540 GCA_964398005.1 uncultured Caldithrix sp.
TTTTTAATTCTCTTCCACTTCACAGGCTATTGCAACCGGGCGACCTTCCGCTTGTCCGGCAAAGAATTTTTTACGAAAGTAGAGAGCTACATTCACCAGGCTGATTAATACCGGCACTTCAACCAGCGGGCCAATCACCGTGGCAAAAGCAGTGGCAGAGTTCACGCCAAAAACGGCAACCGCTACGGCAATGGCCAATTCAAAGTCGTTACTGCCGGCCGTAAAAGCGGCTGTGGTCGATTGCTCGTAAGAGGCCCCCATCCGTTTGGCTGCAAAAAAGGTAATGAAAAACATAACTGCAAAATAAATAGTGTAAGGAATGGCGACTCTCAGTACATCCATCGGCAGTTCAATGATTTTTTCGCCTTTTAAGGAAAACATTACAAAAATGGTGAACAGCAATGCAATGGGCGTCAGGTAAGAAACCTTTGGAATGTAGTTCTTAAAATACCAGTCGCTACCTTTAGCTCTGCGTAAAACAATATTGGAAATTAACCCGGCAAAGAAAGGAATACCCAGGTAGATCAAGACGGTAACCGCAATTTCCGAAATGGACACTTCGACAATGGTACCACTTAAACCAAAAATCGGCGGCAGCAGGGTAATAAAAATATAAGCGTAAACAGAGTAGAAAAAGACCTGAAAGAGTGCATTAAACGCTACCAGGCCGGCAGCCAGTTCCGAATCGCCATCAGCCAGGTCGTTCCAGACCAGCACCATGGCAATACAGCGGGCTAATCCCACTAAAATGACACCCACCATCATGGCCGGCTTGTCAGGCAAAAGAAGGATGGCTAAAAAGAACATGACAAAGGGACCGACAATCCAGTTCTGTACCAGAGACAAGGCCAAAAAACGCAGATTCTTAAAAACCGTAGGCAGTTTTTCGTAACGCACTTTAGCCAGCGGTGGGTACATCATTAAAATCAAGCCAATGGCAATAGGTATATTGGTTGTTCCGGATTTAAACTGGTCCCAAAAATGAGCCATGCCCGGAACCAGATAGCCAATCAACACGCCCAGAAACATGGTTAAAAAAATCCACAAGGTTAAATAACGGTCAAAAAAGGACAACCGTTTTGAAACAGAAGCCATAGTTCAACTCCTTATTTTATTTGATTACAAACTTCCAAATATTAATCCTGCAACAATGGAAAAACTGCAGATGAGTAAAATGTAGGTCAGAGCCTGTTTTTTGCCCATCAACTGAAAAAGGACAATCATGCTTGGAATGCTGAGCGAATTGCCGGTCAAAAACAGAGTTAAGGCCGGGCCACGTGCCATACCCATTTTCATTAGGGTTTCGATTATCGGAACTTCAGTCAAAGTAGCAAAGTACATCAAGGCACCGGAAACCGAAGCCACAGCATTGCCGATGAGATTATTCTTGCCAACGGCAACCTGAATCCATTCATCGGGTACCACAACATCAATGATGCCCGCGGCAAAAATGCCAACAAACAGATAGGGCAGAATCTTTTTGGTTAAATCCCAGGTTTCGGCAATCCACTCATTATTGTCCTCTTTACGAAATTTAAAAAAGACAAGATAAAGCAATACCAGGAAAAAAAGGCCATTCAATGAATATTTAATGCCTACCGGAATGCGCAGGCCGAAGGTAATAAGAATGGCGAACTGAAGAAGCAAAAAGAAAAATACCGTCCAGTTGCTGTAAGGTCTGTCTTCATCCATGCCCATTAAAAAATTTTCGGCATTGCGTTCATCGTGATCGCTGAAAATGACGCCCATGATTAAACCCACAATAATGGCAATCACCACTGAGGCGATCAGACGGCCAAAGGCAAAATCCCAGCCCACGGCATTGCCGGTTAAAAAAATGGCCGTTACATTAATCGCCGGACCGGTGAATAAAAAAGCCACTGCTGGTCCAATGCCTGCTCCGCGTTTGTAAATACCGGCGAACAAAGGTAAGATGGTACAGGAACATACGGCCAGAATGCCTCCTGAAACCGAGGCAATGGGATAGGCGATGTATTTTTTGGCGGCCGGACCTAACAACTGCAAAATGCTGTCTTTTTTAACAAACACGGCAATGGCTCCGGCAATAAAAAAAGCCGGCACCAAACAGGTGAGTACGTGTTTGCGGGCATAATCCTGCAATAAAACAAGCCCGGCGCTCAGGGCTTCAACTATTTTTCCGCTGTCCAAAGGCGCGTAATAGAAAAAAAGAAAGGCGATTAGCAGGTAAAAGAACTTTTTCCACTCCTCATTCCACCAATCTCTGATTTTAGAAATCATCTCCATGGCAACATCCTTTATTTTAGTCGTAGCAGTATTTGAATAACACAAATGCTTGCTGACGGACCATTATTAATAAAAGCAAAATTTACTTTCTCAATTTTCTAAAAGTTGAAAGACTACCTTCTTTTAAAACTCATTCAACATTCAAAATTTCTGAGTACTCTTTTTGCCCGAGGCCAGAGCTTTTTCTAAAATGGTTTTCAATTTTTTAGCGGAAGGTACCCCTCCCTGAAACAAAAGTTGGCCATTAACCCATAAAGCCGGTAAGTAGAGAACATTGTACTTTTCAAAATCGGAAACCTCAGTCAGACACTCGATCTGGGCCGCTTCTGTCAATTCCTGCACAATTTGTTCAACGGCCTGCTTGAATACCTGGCAGCGGCGACAGTGGCTTCCGAAAATTTTAATGTCTGCTATCTCCGGCTGCCCGGCGTTCATTCCTTTCCTGGGCATTCTTATTTTTGACCGTCTTTTTGAATCCAGTTTTTTAAAGTGGATAGTGTTGGAATTTTACCTTGAAGAATTATTTTACCATCAAAGGCAAGACCCGGAGTGCGCATGACACCTGCTGCCAGCATGGCATTCAAATCCTCAACTTTTTCCACTTCTACGTTTAAGCCTAATTCTTCTACGGCTTGTTTAGCTATTGCATAAAGTTTTTGACAATTGGGGCATCCGGGACCATAAACTTGAATCTTCTTCATTTTTCAGCACCTCCGTTTTTAATTTTTTGCGTGTAGAATTCCCAGAAAGATTGTTTGATTTCATCGCGTACTCGTCTGAAAACGGCCAGAACTTCTTCCTCTGTTCCGGTGGCCTCTGCCGGATCCTCAAAACCGATGTGCAGCCGATGTTTTACCTGACCTGTGAAAACCGGACAGGTCTCTTTGGCATGGTCGCATACGGTGATGACGTAGTCAAAGGGCATGTTCAGAAATTGATCCACATTTTTAGGGTAGTTATCGGAAAGATCGATCCCCACTTCCCGCATTACCTGAACGGCTTTGGGGTGCACCCGGTCTGAAGGTGCAGTTCCGGCGGAATAAACTTCCAATTCCGGATCAAATGATTTTAAAAAGCCTTCGGCCATCTGACTGCGACAGGAATTTCCCGTACAGAGAATTAGAATTTTGGTCATAATCTATTCCTTTTTTTTAAATATCATTTCGTTATTTGGCGAAATATAAAGAATGTTTGCTTTTAGAGCAAATAAAAGTGAAAGATAGAACACGGTGGGCCTGATTGGCTGTCGAGAACGATTAAGAATTAAGTTACACGA
>CAYNLJ010000057.1:7640-9699 GCA_964398005.1 uncultured Caldithrix sp.
ACAGCCAGGTAAACCCCATTAAAGCTGCCGCTTTCAATTCGGGTAATTCCTAAAATCAGTGTAACGGTGACGGTTCCAAACATAAGCAGGCTGACAAATCCCTGATGCAATGCTTCGATGCTTAACATGCGTCTTTGTAAGGCGGTCAGCTCCTTGTTTAATTTACGAATTTTTTTCTGCTGTTGGTTTGTTTGCTGGTGGATGATTAATTCCGGCAGCCCGTTAAGCTGGTCCAGCAAGGCTACATTCAGATCGCTTTTAAGCAGGGTAATCTTTTTGCCCAGGCCCTGACTTAATTTAAGGCTTAGATGAGGGACAAGAGTGCCGGCCAACAGGTAAAAGAGTAGAAAAACAAGTGCAAATTCCATCGAAAAAGACCAGAGTAAAACGAACATTAGCAGGCCATTGAAAACAGCCACAGCAGGTGGTGCCATCACTCGGACAAAGAATTGTTCCAGATTCTGGATGTCGGCCACAATGCGCTGCAGTAAATCTGCGCTTTTCAGGTGGCTCAGGCTTGCCGGTACCAATGGTTCCAAAGCCTGGTAAAAACGGACTCTGAAGTGGCTTAACAAACGGAAAGTGGTGTCGTGGCTGATCAGCCTTTCCAGGTAACGAAAAACACCGCGGCTGATGCCAAAGAAGCGCACACCAACAATAGCCACCTGCAGCTCGGCGATGGAAGGGTGGAGAGCTGCCATGGAAATAATAAAAGCCGAAGTCATCATTAAACCAATGCCCGTGCCAATGGTAAGCACACCCAAAACCACCGATAATGCGATCCATTTGCGATATGGAAACGTCAGTTTTAGCAGGCGAATGATGGTTTTCATGACTCCATTTTCTCCAGCTTGTGATACATTTTATGGAGATAGCGGCCTGGCTGGTTTAACTGGTCAAATGAGCCTGAATCGATTAATCTTCCATTTTCCAATACCAGAATGGTGTCCGCTAATTTGAGGGTACTGAGTCGATGGGCAATGATGATTTGTATGGTGTCAGCCGGCAACTGATGAACAATTTCCATGATTTCACGATCCAGTTGCGGGTCGAGGTTGGCTGTCGGTTCATCCAGCAGTAGGATTGGTGCTTCCTTTAAAAAGGCACGCGCTAAGGCCAGGCGTTGTGCCTGACCGCCGCTTAGACGGGCACCTCTCTCTCCTACAATGGTCTGGTAACCAGCAGGTAATTGTTCAATAAAAGAATGAAGACGTGCTTTTTTACAAGCCTGTTCAATTTCCTGTAAAGTGGCCTCCGGCCGGACCAGACGTAAATTGGCCTCGATGGTGTCATGAAACAGGTAGGGTTGCTGTGGCACCCAACTGATCATTTTAAACCATCTTTCTTCCGGCCAGTCTTGCAAATCGGTACTATCTACAAAAATTTTCCCTTCGGTTGGTTTAACAAATCGTAACAATAAATTAAACAGAGTTGATTTTCCGGAACCACTTGGTCCTATGATGACGTATTTCCCACCATTTCTAACAGTAAAATTAATTTCCTGTAGAGCGGCCTGCTGACTGAGAGGGTATGTAAAACTTACCTGGTCAAAGGTAATTGAGGTGAAGGAAGAAAATGCTGTACTTGTCTTGCCGGTTTGACCTGATCTGGGGGAAAGCTGGAAGATTTCGAAGATCCGCTGAGCTGCTTCAATCCCTTCCATGCCGGCATGAAAACTGGCACCCAATTGGCGCATAGGCTGGTAAAATTCCGGTGCTAAAATGAGAATAAAAAGCGCATCTGAAAAGGGCATTTTAGCGTACAGCAATCGTAAACCAATTTCAACCGCAATGACGGCCGTACTTATGGTGGCGGCCATTTCCAGAACCAGAGCCGATAAAAAGGCAATTCGCAAAACCGAAATAGTCGTCTGCCGAAATTGCTCGCTTAAGGTTCTGATTCGGTTTAGCTGGGCCTTGCTACGGTTTAAAATTTTCAGGGTGGTTAAGCCTTCAATCATGTCTAACAGGTAAGCGCTTAAATAGGAAAGCGTTTTCCACTGCCGTTGGGTGGCGCGTTTGGCCAGGCCCCCGATTAAAAGCATGAAAATCGGGATGAT
>CAYNLJ010000058.1:0-6516 GCA_964398005.1 uncultured Caldithrix sp.
AGCATGCTACTCCATCTGGATCAACATACCGATATGTGGGAGCCGGCGGGTGAGCCACCTTTTAATTTAAACACTGAGTTCTCATTGAAAGAAGTTTTTGATTACACCAATTTTGTGCTTAATGTTGGAACCTTTATTAAACCGTCTATTAAGCTGGGACTTTTTAAAGATGTAAACATCATCAACACGGCTCTGGATTACGAATTATTTTTCAATGAACCACTCATTTTAGATATTGATCTTGACATTTTTGCACCGGAAACCATGGTGGCCAAAGCCAGTACGATTTTGAACAAAATCGAGGAGTGGATGGAGCATGCCCAAATGGTAACCATTGCCACCAGCCCATTTTTTGTAGATCAGAAGATTGCCCTGCAATTTCTTAAAGAAATTTTCACTATGTGAAATAAAATATTTGCATTTTTGCCAAACTATTTATTGATTACTAAGGTATGTTACAAAACCCGGAGGAGTTATGAAACGTTTCAATTTGATCTTATTTTTAGCCTTCCTGCTCATGCTTTCATCACAAACCTTTGCCCAGCAAGACCCGATAATTGGCAAGTGGAAAACGATTGACGATGAAACCGGCGAACCCAAGTCCATTGTATCGATTTACATGCGTGATGGTAAATTTTATGGCCGGGTCGATTCTCTTTTTCGAAAACCAGGCGAAGACCCCAATCCGGTTTGCGACAAATGCCCGGAAGATGATCCACGCTACAACAAGCCGGTCTTAGGCATGGAAATTATCAAAGACATGGAAAAAGACGGTGATGAATACACCGGCGGAACTATTTTAGACCCCAAAAAGGGCAAAGTTTACCGCTGCAAATTATGGATCGAAGATGGTAAACTGAAAGTTCGTGGTTATCTGGCCTTCTTCTACCGTACACAAACCTGGTATCGTGTTAAGTAAATTTGAACAAATTACTTTAAAAATGATCGGGGCTCTTCGTGAGCCCTTTTCTTTAATCTGTGATACCATAAATTGCCCTGATCCATAGGGTAATTCCTGCTAATGTCCAATCACTTAAACTTTTTGGAATTCACTCTTTCACTAAAATTTTACAACCCGAGAAGATTAAATTATTTAAATGCAAAATGTGTATTGTGGGTCGCTGACCTGCCTAGTTTCCTAATTTTCACATTAATTTGATTTTAGCTATTGTTAATCCTAAGTTAGCATTTTGTTAGGTTTAAAAAGGATGGTTGTTTATTAAATGGAATTAAACAAAATCAGAACCCGTCTGCTTCTTGTCCTGCTGCTGCTATTTTTTTTTGTAATTTTATTTATAAAAATCCCGTCTAAAATTCAGATTCCGGTAAAAATATTGCCGGCCAGGGAATGGCTGGTCATCCGCCCGGCCAGCGGACAAATTTCTTCCTTAAAGACTAATTACCTGTCTGGCCAAACCAGCCCGCTTTTCGATTTTATTGCCGACCGTGGTGAACAGGTGGAACTCAATATCAATGAAGGCCTCTATTCGGGTCAATGGATTGATTCCAACCAGGTCATTGCTAAAATTCGGTCATCCTCTTTACTTGAAAAAATAGTAGAAGCAGAACAACAATTAAAAGTCAAACAGGCTGAGTTACTTGTTTTCACTACCGGGGAAAAAACTCAGATTATCAGAATTTACGAAAACGAGTATCAGGGTCTTTTGGAACAACTCAAAATTGAACAGGCAATTTTAGCCAGAAAAGAAAATTTGCTGCAGAAAAACTTAATCGCTCCGGAAGAATATCAGATTCAACAGGCCAAAATTGTTGAACTTGAGGGTGAAGCCAATGCTCTTAAAGCTAAAATTGAAGGTCTGAAAAGCGGAGCCAAACAGGAACAACTGGATTTTATCAAAGCTCAGATCATGTCTTTGAACAAACAACTTAGGTTTCTTAAACAGCAGGATTCACTATTATCCTTAAGAACACCATTTGCTGGTAATGTTGTGTTCCACATTCAATCCGACACCCTGATTCATTTAACGGATCACCGTAAATTAAGCGGTGTGTTTCTAATGCCTTTTTTTGAGAATTATTCTTCTTTTATCGGGAAACAAGTGATTTTAAAAGGAGAACCACTACCCGGGTCCATAACCGGACGCATTATTCGCTTTTCATCCCGGGCTGTTCCGGTTAAGGGTCGAAATATGATTTATGGATTTTTGGAACTTGAAAATTCGGGGATGTATCTACCAGCCAATTTACTGCTTGAAGGGCAGATCGTAAAAGAGGTAAAGCCTGCCTGGCACTACCTTTGGGAATTTTTAAAATCATTTTTTAATGAGTAGTTAGATGAAACGACTGGAATATAAATACCTGATTCCTGCCGCAATAATCGACGCTTTGCGAAAGGAACTGCAGATCTTTACCCATAAAGATCAATACCTGGAGAGGCAGCAAAGAGAGTACACCGTCCGTTCTATTTACTACGACACGTACCATTTGCGCTTTTACCACGAAAAAATTCAGGGACTTTTACTTCGCAAGAAGCTGCGAATTCGCGGCTACAATTTTGGCGACAACAACAGTCAGGTTATTTTGGAAATCAAAAGGAAATGGGAAAATTACATCTGGAAGAATCGGGCACCAATTTTACTAAAGGATGTGAATTCTTTTCTTAATGCAGGTGACTTCGATCTGATTTTGTCGGATGTGAATGGTATTTCCAACGCCAAGCGTGATGCTGGGTATTTTCTACATCACGTATTGCGTAACAATTTACTCCCTACGGCTTTGATTGTCTATGATCGGGAGCCTTTGATCGGTTCTTACAACAGTGATCTGCGCATCACCTTTGATAAAAACTTAAGGTACAAATTATTTCCAAACATTGAAGAATTATTTACAGATGATCCCTTACGGGTGGCAATGAATGATTACGCAATACTTGAAATTAAATTTTACAATGGCTTTCCGGGCTGGCTACAAAAGATTGTCCATAAATATCAGTTAACGCGGAAGGCCCTGTCAAAATATACCATTTGTCTGGAGGCCGAACGCCATTTAAATATGGCCTATCGGCGAAACATTCTGGCGTTTATTTAAAAAGGTTTACGAGGTTCGTCTATGTTTCAGGACTTAAATCAATTTTTCCAGTGGAATCTATCGGTACAACAGGCACTGCACAATTTAATTATCGCATTGATTGGCGGCATGATTGTCGCTTTTTTCTATCGCAAAACCTACGAAGGACCGGGCTATTTAAACACTTTTGTCAATACCCTGGTCATACTTTCCATGATTACTGCGCTGGTCATTATGGTCATCGGCAACAATCTTGCCCGGGCATTTGGCCTGGTAGGTGCCATGTCCATCATTCGTTTTCGAACGGCCGTCAAGGAAACGCTGGACATTGTTTTCATCTTTTTCGCACTGGCTATCGGAATGGCCGCCGGGGTTGGTCTGACAAAACTGACCCTGATCGGTTCACTGAGCATTGGCTTAATTGCCCTGCTGCTGAAACAAACCAATTTGCTAATCCCCACCAAAAAGGAATTTTTGTTACAATTTGTCGTTACTGCTTCTGACCAGGCAGTGGAACTCGCTTACCAGTCGGTGCTTGACCATTATTGTCGATCCTATCGCCTGATCAATGCAAAATCTCTGGGTGAAAACGGCGATCTTGAACTCTCTTTTTATGTGATCTTAAAGCCCAGAATTAACCATGCGGAATTCATTCGCAACCTACGAAATTTAAAAGGTGTAAAGCATGTTAATTTGTTCTTTGATCAGGAATTTTTCTAATGGAGAAGTAAGATGGATACTAAAATTCGCTGGGGCATATTAGGACCGGGATCGATCGCTCACAGCTTTGCTGAAGGATTGAAATTTGTTGAAGATGCAGAATTGGTTGCCGTTGGTTCAAGAGATGTAGAACGGGCAAAAAACTTTGCGCAAAAATATCGGATTCCAAAAGCCTTTGGATCCTATGAAGCGTTAGCGAACTGTAAGGAGGTGGACGTAATTTACATTGCTACACCCCATGGTCGGCATTATCAGGACATGTTGCTGTGTCTGGAGAACAACAAACACATTCTCTGTGAAAAATCGTTTACCATTAACGCCAGACAGGCCAGGCGCGTATTTCAGTTGGCCCGACAAAAAGGGCTGTTTGTCATGGAGGCCATGTGGACCCGTTTTCAGCCCGTAATCTCCAAAGCCAAAGAACTGCTTTCCCAAGAGGCGATCGGTAATGTAATCATGATGACCGCTGACCTTGGTTTCAACTTTCCATTTAAAGCGGAACATCGTTTATTCAACCCACATTTGGGTGGTGGGGCCCTTCTGGATATAGGCGTCTACCCGGTTTCACTGTGCCAGTACTTCATGGGCGTACCTGATGAACTCACTACCCTGGCCTGGATGGGCCAAACCAATGTGGATGAACTTTGCAGCATGGTTTTCAAATATCAGAATGGGCGCATGGCTAACCTTTACGCTACCCTGCGCAGTCACAGTCCTTCGGAAGTTCTTTTTATGGGTACTGAGGGCATCCTTAAACTGAACGCTCCAATTTATCGTCCAACCGGCATTACAATCCAAAAACCCGATGGCCGACAACAATTTCATGAAGCCGAATTGGTCGGTAACGGCTATAATTATCAGGCAGAAGAAGTTGTGCGCTGTTTAAAAGCTGGAAAGCTGGAAAGCAATATCATGCCACAGGAAGATACAATAAGCGTAATGGAATTAATGGATTCCATCCGGGCACAATGGGGCTTGCGTTACCCAATGGAAGAATCCCTTTAGGGCAACGAAATTTCCATATTGTGTTTGCTGAAAATATCGATCAAACTGTCTACATCAACCGGCTTACTGAAAAGATAACCCTGGTATTGTTTACAATTATTCTGGCGTAAGAATTCCAGGTGTTCCTGGGTTTCCACACCTTCGGCCACTAAATTTTTATTCAGACTTTTACCCATGGCTAAAATGGCCCGAATCATTTCCTTGTGCTTGGTATCAGTATCAATTTTGGAAATGTAACTGCGGTCAATCTTAATTGTTTTGGCCGGAATGTTTTGTAAATAATTAATCGAAGCGTAACCGGTGCCAAAATCGTCAATGGCCAGTTCCACTCCCATGCCTACCAATGCTGAAAGATTTTTAAGAACTTCAGGTCCATCTTCCATCAAACATGTTTCTGTAATTTCCAATTGAATGGATTTTGGATTCAGATGATTTTTCAATAATGCATTTTGCAGGGTTCTGGCAAAATTCTCCGTCTTCAATCCCTCGGGAGAAACGTTGATGGACAGATAAAGGTCATTATCGTGATACCTGGCAATTTGCTGAAAATCCCTGATCGAACGACCAATAATCCATTCATTAAAGGCGTTAATTAAATGACTTTCTTCTGCAATAGGAATAAATTCGGCGGGCGAGACCGTTCCCAATTTTGGATTATTCCAGCGAATCAGAGCTTCAATGCCAATTATTTTAAAGTTGTTGATTTTACCATTCGTTGACAAAATTGGCTGGTAGTGCATATTAAATTGATCATTAAAAGCATTACTCTCGATTACGGATCGCAATTCGTTCACAATTTCAAGTCTCCGGGAGGAGTACTCGGTCATTTGCGAGGCATAAAACTTGTAGCCAGCTTTGCCCGATTTTTTAACTTCATACATGGCAACATCGGCATTTTTAACAATGGTCTCTACATCCAGGCCATCTCTGGGAATTAATGCGATTCCTATGCTCGGTGAAATGGAAGAGATCACTTCATCTTTAATGTGATAAGGTTGCGAAAGGAGATTCACCAGTTTTTCGGCGACTAATCCTGCATCAATTTCACGTTTGATATTGCGCAAAATAGCCACAAACTCGTCACCACCCAAACGAAACACATGGTCGCTTTTTCTCAAAGATTTAACCATACGTTTCGCCGCTTCTCTTAAAACTTGATCACCATAATCATGGCCTAAAGAATCATTAATCAGTTTAAAGTTGTCCAGATCGACAAACAACACGGCACTTATCTGACTTCTGTTACGCTTTGTCTCCGCAACAATCTGATCCATCTGATCATAAAAACCATCCCGGTTTCTTAAACCTGTCAGCCGGTCATGATAAGCCAGATATTTTAATTCTTTCTGGGAGAGAACCACATGGGTTAAATTATTGCCAAACAGGACTACTGCAATTACTCTTTTATTTTTTTCGTCAAAAAGGGGCAGAAAGATCCGTTTGTAATAAAACGTGCGCTCTTTTTCCGGGAAAAACAACTTTTCCGTAAAACGCATCATTCGGCCATTTTTTACTGTCTGTTCAAAATATTTTCGTCTGATTTTTAAAGATCCGGGATCGATCTTTAAGCGGTAAAAATAGTATTCTTCATCTTTATTCAGAAATTCTTTGGCCTGGATGCCGTTTGTAAAGTAGTAATCATTCAGAAATATAAATTTCCCCTGTAAATCAAATACAGCGATTTCCATTGGGATTTTTTTAAAAATATCAAAATATTCATGCAGGGATTTAGATTTTCGACTTGTAAAAAATTTAAACATAGTC
>CAYNLJ010000058.1:6526-9692 GCA_964398005.1 uncultured Caldithrix sp.
CATGGAAACTTTGACATGACTGAACATTTCCTTATTTATATTTTAATCGCCCATTCGATCTTTCATTCCAATGATTAAATTGTCTTCCCTGAATTCCTAAAATTTGTTCGTCAGAATTTTGAAAATCTTGAAATAATTTTTCCCTTTGATTAAACGCACTTTGGATATTTTCGAAGAACTTAGTCAATACTGACAGTATGCAAATATAATTCTTTTAATTTATTCTTAAGATTTATTATATTTGACTAAACAGAAAAGGAAAATAATATGAAGCCTGTGATATTTCTGCTTATCATTCTTACCTCATTAAAGCTGGTAACTGCTCAGAATTTGGAGAGAGTTAGCCCCCATGAAGTAGGCCTCAACCCTACCGTTTTACAAAGGGCAGATAGCGTTATCAACCAGGCCATTGAAAAAGGCACTATCCCGGGAGCCGTTCTTTTGATTGAACGATTTAACAAAATTGCCTACCACAAAGCTTATGGTTACAGACAACTATTGCCTGAAAAAAAAGCAATGGAATTAAATACCATTTTTGATCTGGCTTCCATAACAAAACCGGTAGCTACAGCAACTTCTGTGATGATCTTACTGGAACGGGGTTTCCTTAGACTGAATGATCCGGTCAGTTATTACATTCCTGAATTTAAAGACTACCATGGCCCATTTAGTGATCAACCCATCCGCCTTATTCACCTTTTAACACACACGTCCGGACTTCCACCTTATGCGCCGGTCAAAAAATTAAAAGAAAAATTTAAGGGACCTCAACCCGATTCATTAATCCACTATATTGCCACAGTCAGCCGTCACCATGCACCCGGCACCTATTTTAAGTACAGTTGTTTGAATTTTATCACCCTGCAGCGCATCATCAGGAATGTTTCCGGAAAATCAATTAAGGATTTTGCCGAGCAGAATATTTTTAAACCGCTGGGAATGAACCATACATTTTTCTCGCCGCCCCAGGATATGATTCAATTGTGCGCTGCCACCGAACAACTGGAAGATGGCCAGGTTTTAATTGGCAAAGTGCATGATCCTTTAGCCCGGGAGATAAACAACTGCATTTCCGGCAATGCTGGATTGTTCTCCACGGCTGAAGATCTGGCCATTTTCAGCGCAATGTTGTTAAACAACGGTAGCTGGAACGGCAAACGCATCTTAAGTCCAATAACCGTTCAAAAGATGACCATGGTTCCCAGAGGCTTTGAAGAATTCGGCCGGGCGCTGGGCTGGGATTTGTATTCACCTTACAATTCAAATTTAGGCGATTTGTTTAGTGCCAAAGCCTATGGACACACAGGATACACTGGCACGTCCATTGCCATTGATCCGGAATATCAGATTGCCGTTATTTTATTGACCAACAGAGTGCATCCTCATGACAAAGGCAGTGTGGTGCGATTGAGATCCCTGATCTCAAATATTGTAGCCGCTTCGATTGTTAAATAAAATATTAAGGGAAAAATAAAATGATTGTATTATATGGCGTTCCAACCTGTCAAAAGATCAGAAAAACCAAAGCTTTGTTAGAAGAATTGAATGTTGAATACCAGTTTGTCAATGTCAGGAAAACACCTGTTTCCGAAGAACAATTACGCCAGATCGTCAAACAGCTCGGTTTAGAAAAGGTTGTTAATTCCAAAGGGCCAACTTACCGTAAACTTGGGTTAAAAGATAAAAATCTGGATGATGAAGCCTTGTTTCAAATTCTTTTAAAAGAACAGGGTATGATAACCCGCCCACTCATTCAAAAGGGAGATCAATACTGGATCGGCTTTGACGAAGAGGGAATTAAACAATTTGTTTCTTAGAAGGGAGGAAAAGCCATGAGAATGACCGCCGTTATTTTAGGTGGAGGACGAGGTTCCCGGCTTTACCCGTTAACAAAATTACGCGCCAAACCAGCAGTGCCAATCGGGGGTAAATTTCGTTTAATTGATATCCCCATCAGTAACTGTCTGCATTCCGGTGTACGTAAAATTTTTGTGCTGACCCAGTTCAATACTGAATCGCTGCACCGCCATATTACCAATACATACCAGTTTGATAATTTCAGCAAAGGTTTTGTGCGCATTCTGGCCGCCCAACAAACGGATGAGTTTCAGGACTGGTACCAGGGAACGGCCGATGCTGTTCGCAAAAACTTACGTTATCTAAATTCTGCTGACGATCATATCATTATCCTTTCCGGCGATCATCTTTACCGAATGGATTACCGAAAATTTTTTGACTTTCACCTGACCATGGATGCCGACATCTCTATTGCTGTAAAGGCCATAACTCAGGAAGAAGCCAAAGGATTAGGGATTTTAAAAGCCAACGGTGAGGGTTGGGTTACTGAATTTATTGAGAAACCAGAAGATCCTAAAATCCTGGAGCAGTTTAAAGCTGACCCGGAATTCTTTAAATTATTCGATATTGAACAAAAGAATCGCACGCATCTGGCTTCGATGGGGATTTACATTTTTAAAAAACAGGTTTTGTTTGATGTCTTAAATGCGAACGACTATCAGGACTTTGGAAAGGAAATCATCCCCGAATACATTAAAAATCTAAAAGTAGCTGCCTACGGATTTGATGGCTACTGGGCTGACATCGGAACCATAAAGGCCTTTTTTGATGCACACATGGAGTTGTTAAAACCGGTACCCGACTTTGATTTTTACGATGAAAATCATCCTGTTTACACACATCCACGTTATCTGCCGCCGTCGAAGGTTTACAACTGCCAGATTCATCAATCTTTGGTGGCCGAGGGCAGCATTTTGTTGGGCTCGATTATTGAAAACTCCATTATCGGGATTCGCAGCTTTATTGAAGAAAGTACCCTTGTACAGCAATCTATCATTATGGGAAACACGCGTTACGAAACCATCAAAGCGATGAATGAAAACGAAGCAAAAGGCATTCCCAATCTGGGTATTGGACACCACTGTATTATCCGTAATGCCATCATCGATCTGGATTGTCGTATCGGCAACAATGTCCACCTGATTAACAAAGAAAACAAAGAGAATGAGGATGGAGATTTTTACACCATTCGCGATGGCATTATCATCATTCCCAAGAATACAGTTATTCCTGACAACACGGTGATTTAGCCGGGGAATAACATTACTTATATTCTGTAAACCTATTTCAGGACTTGACACTTGACAAA
>CAYNLJ010000059.1:0-3940 GCA_964398005.1 uncultured Caldithrix sp.
TCCTGAAATAAGACATTCCATTAAAAAAGCCCTGAACTTTTGTTCAGGGCTTTTTTTTTTACACAGGTATTAAAAATTGATCTATTTCAGTGCTACCATACCGGCAGAAGGTTTTAAATAAAACTATTCATTTTCTTCATCCACTACCTGCTTTAATGTCGGCATAAAGTCTGGCAAAGCCGATTCGATGCGCGTCCAGCCTGGAATCATGGGTAATTCCATGGGATTGGCCAGGAACTGGTCGCCTGCAATAATGATGCTTTTAAGGAAAACTTCAATCGTTTTTTCTTCTGAGTGACGGTCGTATTTTAGCCCATTAATCATGGCATCCACATAGTATTTATCCAGAAAATCCAATGCCGTGCGCAGGTAGGTAGCCTTGATGGTCCTGAAAAATTGATCGGAAAAAACGACTCCCATACTGGCCAGCATACGGTAAAAAGATTTGGCAATATCGATGGACATCTTGGCCAGTCCTGTATTGGGGTTGTCTTCGGAAAGCACCTGATGTTTGTGATCGTAGCGATCGATGATGTCTACCTGACAGATCTGATTTTTGGCGTAGTTTCTGTAAATTTCATTCAGAGTACCAATTTCCAGCCCCCAATCAGTAGGCAGACGCAATCGTACAGCCACGTCACGAATCATGGACATTTCTCCGGAAAGCGGATAGCGAAAAGAGTCGATGTAATCCAGATAATCCAAAGTGCCCAGGATCTTTTTAAGCGAACGAATCAGAGGCGTAATAAAAAGACGAGCCACCCGCCCATGCATGCGGTCGGAAACACGACTGTAATAACCTTTGGCAAATCGGAAATTTAGTGTCGGATTGGTTACCGGGTACACCAGGCGATCCAGGAGGGAACGGTTGTAAGTTAAAATGTCACAATCGTGAATAGCAAATACTCTTGAAACGTTGGAAGCCAGCAAATAGCCCATGCACAACCAAACGTTGCGTCCCTTGCCTTCGGTGCCAATGTAAAGATTGTTTTTATCGAGTAAGTCATAGAGTTCCTGAATTCGTGGGCTGCGTTGCCAGATGACTTTTACATTTTGTGGCAGTTGAGAAAAAAACTTTTTGGCTTTTTCGAATTGTTCTTTTGTTGCCTTGTCCAGGCCGACTACAATTTCAGAAAGATAGGGGACATGTTTTATTTCGTCAATTATTCTGGGTAAGGCCTGTCCTTCAAGTTCGCTGTACAAAGAAGGCAAAATCAGGGCGATTGGTCTGCGCCTGGCATATTGCAGAATTTCTTCTTCTAATTGTTCAACCGGATATTCTGTTAATTTGTGTAGGGTGGTAATCACACCATTTTGAAAAAAATCAGCCATTTTTACCTCTTAGTGATTTTTAACGAATTTGAAAATTGCCTCAGCCCAGCCTGCGGGACCTGCATTTTGTGTAAAGTACAAATTTTGAATCCTTTCCAAATGTACGAAATTACCATCTTTTTTGCGAATGATTATCGGTTGGTCAACCACTTTAAGCATTTCAAAATCATTTTTACTGTCACCCAATCCTATGCTTTTAAAGGAGCATGCAAACTCAGCTGAAAACATTTCAACCAGCGTTTTGACGGCCATCCCTTTATCGCACTGCCCAATCAAATGATAGAAACGATTTCCTTTCAGCAAACGGAAACCATGTTCCTGAACGAACTTTTTTAGTTCGTTACGTGATAAAAGATCCTCTTCTTCAAAACTGACCATCGGTTCACTAAACTTACGATGTTTAGCCAACTGCGCTTCTGCTGCTGACAAATGAGTTAATTTTTGAATTTCTTCAAGGCTCATCTCAGAAAAGCCCTTGATCTTAAGCTTAAATCGTTCCTTTAACCGGCTGTAAAAATCAAGAATTTCCCTGTGAGATTTGCCGAGAATTTTTGCTTTAAGACCATTAATCTCAACTGCTTTAAAATCTTGCTTAAAATACGATTGTTCAAAAAAGATGGCACTGCCGTTTTCCACAATAAACGGGTCCTTTAGTTGCAACTCTTCTCTTAATGCCCGTACTTCTTCCAGGGTTTTGCTGGTGCAGGGAATAATTGGAATTCCCCGACCCTTTAAAAAATTTATGGCTGGCAGGGCGTCAGAAAAATCGTATGTCTCAAAATCAAGTAAAGTGCCATCTAAATCAGTAAAAATTAACCAATTGTTTTGCATGTTTTAAAAATGCCACTGATTTACGAAAAAGTCAAGAATTAAATTTGTGAGTTTTTTCTTTGCATTTGAATTTATGCTAACGTATTGCTAACTTGTACTGCTGTAAAAATAAAAAAAATTGTATTATGGATAAAAAACAGATCATTAAAATATTGGAAGAAATTGGCCGTTTACTGGAAATAAAAGGAGAAAATCCTTTTAAAGCACGTGCTTATTTTAATGCCGCCCGACAAATTGAAGTTTTACAGGAAGATGTTAAGACACTGGTTAAACAGGATCGATTGAAAGAATTAAAAGGTGTTGGGGAGGCGCTGGCGCAAAAAATTTCTACTTTAGTGACGACCGGCCAGCTACCCTACTATGAAAAATTAAAGGCTTCGGTGCCGGAAGGCCTGTTGGAAATGCTGAACATTCCCGGTATGGGGCCCAAAAAAGTTAAAACGGTGTACGAAAAACTGGGTATTTCAACCATCGGAGAACTGGAGTATGCCTGTCTGGAAAACAGACTCAGAGATCTCCCCGGTTTCGGACTAAAAACCCAGGAAAAAATATTAAAAGGAATAGAACTAAGGAAAAAATACAAGGAGCGTTTTCATTTACCTGTGGGTCTGGAAGAGGCAAAGCGCATAAGGGAATACTTAACACAACTTAAGGAAATAAAAAAAATAGAAACCGCCGGTAGTTTACGGCGCAAAAAGGAAACCGTGAAAGACATCGATTTGCTTGTAGCCTGTGCACCTGAAAACCGTGATAAAATTGTCAGCCATTTTGTTAAATATCCGGAAGTAGATTCAGTAACCGGACAGGGGCAAACCAAAGCCAGTGTTGTTTTAAAATCTGGTTTGGCCTGTGATTTACGCCTGGTAGAGGAAGTTCAGTTTCCATTTGCTTTACAGTATTTTACCGGAAGTGCGGAGCACAATACAACCTTGCGACAACGGGCCAAAAAGATGCACTTTACGCTGAATGAATATGGTCTATTTCCCGAACAAACAGAAAAATCTATTGAATGCAAAGATGAACAACAGATTTATCAAACACTGGGTTTGAACTACATTCCACCGGAACTTCGTGAAAACACGGGTGAAATTGAAGCTGCTGAACAAGGGCAACTACCACGGTTGGTGGAGGCCGAGGACTTAAAAGGCCTGTTCCACGTGCACACGACTTACAGCGATGGAGCGAATAGTATTGAAGAAATGGCCCGCCAGGCCATGCAGATGGGCTTTGAATTTATCGGGATTTGTGATCACAGCAAGTCAGCTTTTTATGCCAATGGTTTGTCTGAAATACGCGTAAAACAGCAACATGAGGAAATTGATCGGTTAAATGAAAAACTAGCACCCTTCACGATTTTGAAAGGTATTGAAGTCGATATTTTGACTGATGGTTCGTTGGACTATGATGATAATGTTTTAGCTTCTTTTGATTTTGTAGTCGCTTCCGTACATTCATCGTTTAATTTACCGGAAGAAGAAATGACCGAACGCATCTGCCGGGCTTTGCGTCATCCGTTGGTCAATATGCTGGGGCATCCCACTGGCAGACTTTTACTGGGTCGGGAACCTTATGCTCTTAATATGGAAAAAGTACTGGAGACGGCGGCCAGCTTTGATAAAATAATTGAAATTAATGCCAATCCCTACCGCCTTGATTTAGACTGGCGTGTCGGCATCAAAGCAAAAAAAATGGGCATCAAAACGGCCATTAACCCGGATGCTCACAGTCTGGGTGGTTTAGCTGATTTTGAGTATGGCCTTTTCATAGCACGGAAGGC
>CAYNLJ010000059.1:4040-9422 GCA_964398005.1 uncultured Caldithrix sp.
TCAAAACTCAACATTTTTTGGGATGTGCGGTGTTCCTGGTTTGATGTTCTGTTTTTTTAGTACCAAAGGCTCAAAAAATTAATTAGGGTGAACATCATGGAAACAAAAATCATTGTAGATGCTATGGGGGGAGATTTTGCTCCCAAAGAAGTGGTTCAGGGAGCCATTCGCGCCCTGAAAAAATTTAACAACTTGAAAATTATTCTGGTTGGAGATGAAAAGAAGATTAATCCGCTTCTTGAAGAGGAAACCGGCGATTATAACATGGAAATTGTACATACGGACCAGTTTGTCACGATGGATGAATCACCTAAAATGGCCATTAATGAAAAACCCCAGGCCAGCATAAATATAGCAATGCAGTTGTTGGCTGAAAATGCGGCGGATGCTTTGGTGTCGGCAGGATCTACCGGTGCAACGATTTTGTCCGCTGCTAAATTTTTGCCAATAATTCCGGGTATTGAACGATCGGCTTTGGCAACCATCTTTCCAACAGCGCGTATGCACCCCAGTAACCATGGGTTCTCTTTAATGATTGATGTAGGGGCCACTCTCCATTGTAGCCCCAAACAGCTCGTCCACTTTGCTTACATGGGCAGCTACTATGTCTCGCATATTCTGGATATTCCTCATCCCAGGGTGGCCTTACTGAATAATGGCACCGAAGAAACAAAAGGCGGCGAAGTACTGGTTAAAACCTATCAGTATCTGAAAGATGCACCAGGGATTAACTTTATTGGAAATGTGGAAGGTAATGATATTTTAAAAGGCGTCGCCGATGTGATTGTTACGGAAGGCTTTGTCGGCAATATTGTGTTAAAGACTCTGGAAGGGGCCAGCGAAATCTTAAAACATGCCGGTCGATACGCTTACCGAAAAAGGCTAACCTGGAAAGTCGGGCTGGCTTTGCTAAGCTCCGGCGTTCGTCAACTAAAAAAAAGAACCGACTATTCGGAATATGGTGGTGCCCCCATTTTGGGCTTTAAAAAAATAGTGATCAAAGCTCATGGACGTTCCAATGCAAAGGCCATTGCCAATGCCATTGCTGTCGCCCGTCAGTCTGTCGAACAACAGATTGCTGAACACATTGGTGATTCGATTATGGAATTCAATAAACAGCACAGGATTGATTTTATTGAAATTTAAACTCAACAAAGAAAAATACGAAACCGCATCAAAAATTGAGCATCCACAGTGATCACAAGAAGGCCCGGAGCTTATTTAATGGATTTAGAATTTACTTCGGGTGCTGATTCTAAAACTTTCTTCTGACCATACAAATCCGGTAAATCTTAAATTGCTGTTAATAACGGTCCAATAGCGTTTTGGGTCAGATCGGTTTTTGAATTTCTTAGATTGTATCCTAATCCGAAGCTAAAATTGAACGACTACACTGTTGGCTTTTCCACTACGATTTTATTTACGCACTCTTAAACCTTTAACCCTATTCAGCCACTCGATTGAATCATAGCGGTCTGAAGAATTATTTAGCTTGGTATTTGGCCAATTGTCTCCATTCTTTTTATCTAAAATAAAATCAATTATTGCCGATACTATGTTCCACAAGTCGGATAATGGTAAAGATATGCAGTATAAAATCGCCTTTATTTCAGACAGATTGGTTGAATTTCAGGATTTTTTAAAAAAAAGCCTTAATGGTGAGTATCGGCTGGACTTGTATGAACATATTGAGGCTATCCGCAAGTCCATACAGATGATTTATTATGATTTATTCATCATCGATCTAAAGGAAGAATGGCTTACCGTTCCACCCTGGCTTTTGGAACAGGCAAATCATCAGTATTATTTTCAGTTTATTTTTATTTCAGATTTTCCTTTGCCCCAATCCTTAAATAAAAAATTGGGTGAAAAAATTTATCAGGTTTTGAGTTTTGGGGACGCCAAAATTTCATTAAATGAAGTTTTCCGGGAAATTTTAAAAGTGATGGAGAACCGCCAGTACCGTGATTTTAAGCTTCCGTCACGAGTCCGTTGGCGCCCGGATCGCCTGATAGGGAATCATGAGGAAATCAAACGGGTCAACGAATTTATTGAAATTATCAGTAAGGCCACTTATACTCCCTGTCTCATAAGAGGAGAAACCGGTACCGGCAAAGATCTGGTTTCATACATCATTCATTCCAACCAGTTTAAACATCCCGGGCCATTCATCATTAAGAATTGTGAATTTGCCACAGCCAATGAATTAATGGTGGACATATTTGGCCGAATTACTGAAAATGGTGATCATGGAAATTACAAGAAAGGCTTAATTGAACAGGCGGCCGGAGGCACTCTGGTATTAAAAAATATTGAACGACTGCCGGCCGAAGTACAGCATAAACTACTGTTGTATCTCGACAGCCATATCATCAAACCGTTGGGCAGCGAAAAACCTAAACGGGTCGATACACGTATTATCGCTCAAACGCGTTTTGATCTGGAAAAATTTGTTCAAAATGGCAGCTTTAATCCGGAACTATATTTTCACTTAAAAAGCTTTGAGATTTATTTACCTCCTTTAAGGGAAAGGCGGAGAGACGTCACTCTTTTGGTGCGCTATTTTACCCAATATTTCAGCTTTCAATATGCCAGAAAAATGCCTGCCATGTCGCCGATGGCCATGAACGTTTTAAAGGATTATTACTGGCCTGGAAATGTTGAAGAATTAAGAGAAGTCATTGAACAAACCATTCTGACCAATAGCGGGCCAGAAATTAATTTAAAAAATTTGCCTGAATATTTAAATGACTCCAAGAACATTCCGGAAGATGTTGATTTGTTGGGCAATTGTTCATTAAAAGAGATTGAACGCGTTCACATTGAGCGGGTTCTGGCTAAAATGAAAGGTAATAAATCGAAGGCCGCAGATTTTCTGCAAATCTCCCGTACCACCCTCCGTGAAAAATTAAAGAGCTACGGAATCGACAAATAGCTTGCTAAAAATTTAAGTATTTCTTAAGTTAATTTACAAAAATAACTAACTCATAAAAAGGACCTGCTGCATGGGGACCCATTTTTATTATCAGGACCGGTTTCTGTATTCGGAGAAAGTAAACCTTTTTGAATTTGCCCGTCAGAATAAAACGCCATTTTACCTTTATTCTCAATCCCGAATTGAAGAAAATTGTCAACTGGTTTTGGAAGCTGGTAAGTCATTGGATTTTTTACCTTGCTACGCTTTAAAAGCCAATTACAATCCCGCAATCCTCAAGCTGATGCAAAGGTTGGGATTTGGCGCAGATGTGGTGTCCGGCGGAGAATTGCAATTTGCCCTGAAAGCCGGTTTCGATCCGCAAAAAATCGTTTTTGCCGGTGTTGGTAAAACGGCAGAGGAAATTGAACTGGCTATTTCTACCGGGATCCATTCTATCAATATTGAGTCGGTAGAAGAGTTTCATCTGGTTAAAAAAATTGCCCATAGATTGAAGAAAAGCATTGGCATCGCTTTTCGGATTAATCCGGATATTGAAGCCCCCACACATGATTACATTGCTACCGGCAAACACATCAATAAGTTTGGCATTCCATTAAGCGATGCCTTACTCCTGTACCGAATGGCGGCGGATGATGCGTGGTTAAATCCTATTGGCCTGCATGTACACATAGGTTCGCAAATTCTAGATGTAAAACCTTTCCTGAAAACAGCCGACTACTTGTTGGAAACCATTGAAAAACTGAAAGCTCAGGGATTGCCTGTCAAGGTTTTGGATCTCGGTGGAGGAATTGGCATCGATTATACGGAACAGATGTTCTCGGAACCCAGTTGGCCTTTAAAAGAAATTTTACCGGCTTTTTTAAAAAAATTTGAGGGATGGAATTTGAAACTTATGGTGGAACTGGGACGTGCTATTGTTGGCGACGCCGGGGTGCTGATAACAAAGGTCTTATATCGCAAACAAACGCCTTTAAAAAAGTTTGTAATTGTGGATGCCGCCATGAACAACTTGCTGCGCCCCAGTTTGTACCAGGCTTACCATCCCATTGTTCCTCTGCAAAAATCAGAAAAAGCAAAAGAAGTGGTTGATGTAGTGGGTCCGGTTTGCGAAAGCGGAGATTTTTTAGCGCAAAATCGCAAATTGCCGACTGTGGAAGCTGGCGATTATCTGGCCGTGGGAGGTGCTGGTGCTTATGGGCAGGCTTTGGCTTCCAATTACAATTTGCGTCCTCTGATTCCGGAATACATGGTGAAGGGAGATCAAATTAAAACAATTTTTAAAGGTGAAACAATAGAGCAAATTGCAAAAAAATATGAGTGGTAGATATGGGCCCAACAAGAGCTTACATCAGTCATAAAAATCTTGTGCACAATTTACTCCTGATTCAAAATCAGGTGGCCCCGGCAACGGTAATGGGGGTAGTTAAAGCTGATGCCTATGGTCATGGCAGTATTGAAGTGGCCAAAACCCTGATCGCTAATGGGGTAGGGTATTTAGGCGTGGCCTTTCCGGAAGAAGGCATCGAACTGCGCAAAGCAGGCATTGAGGTGCCTATTCTTGTTTTTGGGGCTCATTTGCCACACTTTTTTCCCCAATTTCTTGATTACCAATTGGACATTACTTTAACTGATGCCGCGCAGTTACAGCCATTGCGTGAACTTTGTCTTAAACAAAAGGTGCGCGCTCGTGTTCAGATTAAACTCGATACGGGTATGGGCCGGGTTGGCTTTCTTTTTGAGAAAGACAAGGATCTGATTTTTCAAATCATT
Source organism: uncultured Caldithrix sp. (assembly GCA_964398005.1). Classification (GTDB taxonomy): domain Bacteria; phylum Calditrichota; class Calditrichia; order Calditrichales; family Calditrichaceae; genus Caldithrix. The sequence goes on from CAYNLJ010000059.1 coordinate 8,749, forward strand.
GAGGAGAAAGCCTGGCAGGTGGTGGGCATCTATTCCCACCTTTCCAGTGCAGATGAAGAGGATGTGCAGTTTACCCTTGATCAAATTAAAAAATTTCGTTTTATTAAAGAACAAATTGACAGGCAATTTCCTGAGTTAAAACCCATTTATCATCTGGCCAATTCGGCCGCTATTATGCGTTTTAAGGACAGCTACTTTGATATGGTGCGACCGGGCGTGATGTTGTATGGTAATCCGCCTTCGCCGGATTTTGACCTGAAGTGGCCGTTAAAAGAGGTTATGGCTTTTAAGTCTAAGATTACTCTCATTAAGAAGTTGGAGGCCAATCAACCGGTCAGCTACAACCGGCGTTATTACACGCCGCAAAAAACCTACGTTGGTTTGGTGCCGGCCGGCTATGCTGATGGTTACAACCGAAAATTTACCAATAGCGGCCAGGTATTAATTAAAGGCAGACGATACCCGGTAGTAGGCACTGTATGCATGGACCAGTTTCTGGTGGATTTGGGCCCGGAGTTAAAGGATGTGACCTTAGGTGATGAGGTCATCCTCTTTGGCCAGCAGGGAAATGAGCACATCAAAATTATTGAAGTGGCCCGCAAACTGGAAACGATTCCTTATGAAATTACCTGCTGGGTTTCCCGTCGCGTGCCCCGCATTCATTTAAGGTAAAG
>CAYNLJ010000060.1:0-9279 GCA_964398005.1 uncultured Caldithrix sp.
ACAAAACCATCATCCAAAACTTTAAATGGCTTGCCCAAAATTTCTTCCATTTCGGTTACAACCGGACGTTGAATTTGTTCAAATTTCTGTTCCACCACAATCCCTTTCTTTTTTTGAATTCAATTTATTGATCTACCTTGAAAGACTCAAATTTTTTAAAAAAAGGATTTTACATTTTACACCGCTTTATTTAACTTTGGAAATCTTAATTGAGGATGAAAATACAAATGAAAAAAGTGTTGTTAATATTAGATTCTAAAACCGAAAACACACCTATTTTAAATGAATTCTTCAAAACCCTGTATCCTCTGGTAAATATTAAAGGATTTTACCTGGAAACGCTTACTGCTACGAATAAACTAAAAATAAATCTGTTTTCTAAAAAAACAGCAACTCATAATATAAATTTAAACATTGAACCGGTCCGGCTAAATCAAGAAATGGAACCATTCATTGAAGATCTGTTAAGTGAACTAAGTATGTTTGATTTGGTAGATGTTTTTCTGCTTGACAAGCTGGGAACCTTTGAAATTCACATTCCAAGGTTGAGGCAGCAAATCATTACCGTATTTTATTCAAGGATTCCGGTTATTGCTACTGTACGCCAAAATGATGTTTCGAAACTTAGTTACATTTTGGATCATTTTCCGCTGAAGATTGTACATCTCAGTAAATTTGCAGAAAAGGAAGTGTTTTCAAACTTGATAAGGGAACTCTATGACATTTAAAAAACTAAACCAAAATCAGATTGAAGAAATTTTAAAAATACTGGAAGACACATACAATGGAGCTCAAACGGCTTTAAAATTTAAAACACCTTTTCAATTACTTGTTTCGACTATGCTGGCAGCCCAGAGTACTGACAAAAGAGTTAATATTGTTACGGAACAACTTTTCAAAGATTATCCTGATGCCCGTTCCATGCGTCAGTTGAGTGAAGAAGAGTTGCAAAATTATATTAAAACCGTCGGTTTGTACAAAGCCAAAGCCAAAAATATTTTGAAAGTAAGCCAGATTTTAGATGAAAAATATCAGGGTGATATTCCGGCTACACGGGAAGAATTAATGGCTTTGCCGGGGGTCGGTCGCAAAACTGCGAATGTGGTATTAAGCATTGCTAAAGACGTGCCGGCAATAGCAGTAGATACGCACGTTTTTCGGGTCAGTAACCGTATTGGTCTGGCCAGAGCAAAAGATGTGTTGAACACAGAAAAACAGTTGATGAAAAATATTCCTGAAGAAAAATGGTCGCAGGCGCACCACTGGTTAATCTGGCATGGGAGGAAAATCTGTAAGGCAAGAAAACCACTTTGCACAGAATGTCCGATTAATCACCTGTGTTTATTTTATCAAAATGAAAAGAAATATGATGTTTAGACTCTGATTACAAAATGATGGAAAGAAAAAATTTTAACGACCTAATCTTTTTTGCAGGAACTGATCAAATTGGTTAGCAAAATTTTCCCTGTCTTTTTTTGTCAACTTATCCGGACCGGAAGTGTTCTGTCCCGCACTGCGTAAGTCATCCATAAAATTTCTTATTGACAGAAAGTAACCAATGTTTTCATTGGTGTACAATTGACCCCGTGGATTAAGGGCAAAGCCCTTTTTTTCAACAATTTGAGCGGCCAAAGGTATGTCGGCTGTGATGACCAGATCCCCAGCTTTTAATTTTTCAATAATAAACTGGTCGGCAACATCAAGGCCTCCGGGAACCTGAACAAATTTTATCACGGAAGAAGTTTGAATCTTTAATGGCTGGTTGGAAACAAAAGTGGTTGCTACTTTTAAGCGCTGTGCGGCACGAATAATAATTTCCTTTATTGGCCTGGGGCAGGCATCCGCATCAACCCAAATTTGCATGTTTAGCATTTAATAGATTTGTTGAACCAGGAATAAGTCTATTGGCTGGCAAAAGATTCTAATCATCTCTTTTTGATTTTGAATTTGGCTTTAATTTTCAATTTCATTTGAGTACTCCTTCAGTAAATTTTAAAATACAACCTTAAAATCATCAATTCTTATTAAAAAAGCATTGATGCCAGTCACATCACCTAAAATTAGTGATTATGAATAAATTCTCGTTTAAGTGCTTTAAAACTTTAACAATTAGACTGGGATTTTGACCAAAAGTTACAGGAAAAAAATCTTGTTAAAGGGACCATACAGGGCCATTAAAAAGAATTTAAAAAAAATGAACTTTCATTCCTCGAGATCGTACAAATTACCAAGAGCAAAATTGAACATCTTATTAAAGGTTCAATTTTGTGGGACGAATATAGGAAGTGAAACGCATAGCTCCTCCTCCCAAAGGGTCAGTGGCAAGTCAAACTTACACTGACCCTTTCTTTTTATTGAAAAGTTTCAGATTAATAGTTAATATGCTGCCAGGTAAATGGGAGGTTCCATCATGATGAGAAATATGTTAATACGTCTTTTTATCAATGCTTCTGCTTTGTGGTTTACGGATGTTTTGTTTGATGGCATTTTTTTTGAAAGTACCGGAGCGTTGGTAGGGGCCGCAATTGTTTTTGGGATTTTAAATACTTTTATTAAACCCGTATTAATTGTATTTACACTGCCCATCAATCTACTGACGTTGGGCTTGTTTACACTGATTATTAATGGTATTATTCTTGAACTGACCAACTTTTTTGTAGACAGTTTTCACATTTCGGGTTTTGGTGTGGCCATTTTGGCGGCTGTTGTGATAAGTATTGTTAGTGTAATTCTTCAATCAATCCTGCAGGAAGACTGATACACAGCACAAAACAGGCGTAAATGTTTAATTTTTTATTTTAGCCGGTTCTATTGTCAAAATAAAAGATAATGGGGGAAATGGGGAAGTTAATTATTTTACTTTAAATTCCCACACACCATCCCAATCAGGTGCCGGAGGATTTAAGCTAAAGAAATGGCAACGTTCAATGTAAAGTTGACTGGGCCCATCGTTAGGAACCAACCGTAAACATTGTTCAAAAAATTCTTTAGCCAAATCCCATTGCTGCAATCGGTAGGCAATTAATCCCTGGTTGAATAAATCGAGCATCTCCATGAATTGTTCGGTGTAGGTTGTGTCGACAGTTCCAATTAATTCGTAAACCTGAACCGGTTTGGTTTTCCCTTTCACACGAATTAAATCGAGAGGTCTAAAAATAAAATCATCTTTAACTGCATTGTAAGTAAAATTACTTACCATAATTTTGGTGTTGTAAGCCTTATTGGCTCCTTCCAGACGGGCACCCAGGTTTACATGATCACCGATGACCGTGTAATCAAAAACCGTTTCCGATCCCATGTTACCGACAATAACTTCTCCGGTATTGATGCCTATTCTTGTATGAAAAAGTGGTTTGTTTTGCTGGGACCAATTTTTGCACAGCTTTTTTAATTCCTGCTGCATTTCCAGGGCAGCCAGGCAGGCCGCTTTTTGGTGGCCTTCAAAATAGACAGGTACACCAAATTCAGCCATGATAGCATCACCTTCAAATTTGTCGATAATGCCGTCATGCTTTAAAATAATATTGGTCATCGCCGTTAAATATTCATTGAGCTGTGTAACCAGTTCGGCAGGTTTGGTTTTTTCAGAAAGGGTGGTAAAGCCGGCAATGTCAGAAAACAAGACGGTAATCTCTCTCTCTTCGCCACCAAGAGCCAGCTTTTCGGGATGGGCAATAATTTCCTGAATCAATTTTTCCGGAACGTAGTGTGAAAACACACCTCGCAACATGCGTTTTTCCTGCTGTGCCAGAATGTACTGATAACTGATTTGGCTGATAAAACTAAATAAAATTACCAATAAGGGGGTAACAACCGGCAGCATAAAATGTACTTCATTAAACAAAAGAATGGTTATAAAGGTGTAACTGCCTGATAAAAGAATAAAGAATATCAGATTCCAGAGCGTGGTGTATTTTCGGACAACCATTAAGACGGCAAAGGCTAATAAAATGTTTATTAACAGCATTGTCCACGAATTGGCGTGACCAATAAAATTTTGATCCAGAATGGATTGCAGGGCATTGGCATGTATTTCAACTCCGGGCATCTCAATTTGCGTTTTTTCGCCCTCCTCAGACGTTTGCTGTAAGAAGGGTGTAGGAAAATTATCATGTAATTCCTGCATGGTTGAGCCAATAAGCACAATTTTGTCCTTTAGCTCACCTGAATAAAGCAACCCCGGCGGAATGCCCAAAGTTGAATCTCCCGGGTCATCAAAAGCATCCACATCATAAGTTTCTACCAGATCAACTTCCTGATCATCCAAAATATTATCAAAAGAGTAATAAGGAAAATGAAACGGTGGACCATAGAAGTTAATCAGCAAGTTATTATGGTCATATTTTGGTATGGTAATTCCGTCTACTTTAAAGGTAGAAAAAGAATTGGCAATTGTTGCCGGTTTGTGATTACGGGCTTCCAAATAAAGCTGAGCGATTTTAATGGCAAAAGAAGGTAGGGTGGTATCTTCGGTTTGAGCCTGCAGGGGGTACCTGCGGTAGAAGCCATCTATATCCGCTTGTAGAGAGACAAGTCCCCAATTAGCAGGATTTGCATTCAGGAATTTTTCATAAGGTGGGGCGATTTCAATGGTAGAAATTCTGCCTTGCCTTTGTTGGATTTTCCCAGCCAGAACTACATTCGGATATTTTTTTAAAACGCGGGCCAGCGAATCGTCGTTTTGTGGATTGTACCAGTCCGGTTGATCAAAAATAACGTCCACCCCGATGACGGCCGCCCCGGCTCTTTCTAAGTTTTCAATAACGTGTGCAAAGTAGGAACGTGGCCAGGGCCAACGGTAGGGCGTGGAAAGATCGGATTGGTCATCGATGGCTACAATAACTATAGGCGACTCAGTAACTGGCAATGCACCACGCAGTTGAAATCTAAAATCCAGAAATTTCAGTTCCAGACTCTGGAAAATGCTGGAATAACTCAGTAGATAAGCGACCAACAGCGACAGAAAAAAAAGTGAAAAAATGATTTTCTTTTTAGGTTCCGGTTTTTGAATCTTCATAAAGCAACTTTAAAAAAAGAGTTCATATCGGGTTGAAAGTATAGTATCCTTGTAATCCCGAAAACTGCCATAGTTAATGTAATCAAAACGGAGACTGAGATTGCCCAGTTTTTTTGTTTTCAGGTACATGCCTGCTGTGTAATTCTGTCTTTTGTAGGAAGTTGATAAGGCGGAATTATCAATAGTTTGAAAATTTCCGCTCACAAAAGGACGAAGCTGACTTTCTGCAACAAAATTTTGAATCTGATATTCAAGGCCAAATGAGTACCTGGAAATGTCATTGGTTGTTTTTACATCCAAAGCCCCGTATTCACTGGTGCTTTTTGAGAAAGACAAGCGAGAAACCAAGTTGTGGGGAAATTGACTTTTTAAACCAACACTGAACAAATTAAATTGTGATTGTGAAATCTTGTTGGCATCATCACGCAGAAAGCGATTGACGCTGGCTGAAAGTGTGTTTTTAATGATACCCGCTTCAAACTGATACGAACCGGAAAGTCCTATGGACTGGGTAGCATTGTCTTCCGGAATGTACAGGGAATCTTCGGCTGTGATGTCATTTTTTCGATTGTAATTGATGTAGGTTAGAGAAACAGACGGTAAATTACTTAAGGGCATCAAAGAAATAGAGGCACCAATATCGGTGCTTGATGTTTTTGCTTTGTCCTGCGAGATATTGGTTTGGTACACATTATAGAAAACATTCATAAAAATGCGGTTATTAAAAAAGCGAATGTAGTCATTAATAAAAATTCCGGCAATATCCTTTTGTAAAAATGGGTTGCCTGGTGTGTAATATTCGGCATTAACATTTTTGTAAGAGAGAACAAGATTGTTGTTGTAATAATTCAATCGGGCGTCCACATTAATTGCCAGACTGGGCAGTGGGGACAATCCTGGCGTCAGTGTCAAAAATCCCGGTTTTGTAAACAGATCAACAATCCGTCGGGCTGTTTTTTTATCGGATTCACTCAAATCGAGTGTTGTGGCCAGGGTATCGAAGTCAATCTCTCCCTGAGCATCTACGTTTTTAATACTGGCCTGAACGCTACCATGAATGACAATGCGCCGGTCGTGAAGATTCAGGTCAATGCCACTTCCAACCACCAGGTACTGTTTTGGGTTACCACCGTAGGTAATGGAATTCGGGTTATCTTTTCCATTAACAAGATTTAAAGACCAACTGAAATGACTGCCAAAATTGAAACGCGGGCGAATGCTTCTAAAGTCTTGTCTGTAAGTGCCGGGGAGTAGAACTTTTTGAGGTTCCAGTGGATCGCCTTTTCCTTCAATGGCTCTTTTAGATTGCCCCTGGGTGTAATCAAAATCGAAATATTTACTTAAAAGACCTAAGCTGATACCTCTAATTCGCCGACCCTGTAAAACTAAAGGATCGTAATCGGGGAAAACATCACCACCCCACAAATAAACAAAATATTTATAAGAAAACTGATACTTAAGTCTGGCGGAATAAATGTTTAAGGGTTGCCGGTCAGAACTTTCATTGGAATTTAGCATCAACCGTGTATCAAGCTGAAATTTCTGGTAATTCATGTTCAAGCGCAGCCCGCCACGGGTGTAGTTTAAGTTGTTCTGGGCAATGGTCTGAACCCGATTATCCAGGAACATGGATCCACTGTAGCTGAATGCTTTATTGCTCGAAGGCATATCACTGATTCTGAATTGAAATTGTTTTTGTCCGACCAGGATGCCATCCGGCGTGTACACTTTAAAGCTGACCTGGTGTACCCCACTTCGAACGGAGCCTGGAATAAACGAAATGACATGGCCTTCCTGCTGGAGGCGAGCTGACTGATCGATCCCATCGATGGTGATCCGATAGGTCCATTTTTCAGGGTTCTCGACATCTAATGGAATAGAAAAGGATAGAAAGACTTCGTCTGGATTGAGGACTTCATTTTCTTCGGGCGAAATCAGATTTACCTCAATCTTTTTCAATGCGTTTTGTTGTCTGGCAGGCAGAATTTCGATTTCATAGTAGTTGGAATAAGGTGCACCATCCGGGTAAGTAAAAAATTGGCCATTGACTCCCTGCATGGCAAAATAATATTGTATTTTTCCGGGTGCTAATTTTTGGGTAGGAATTTCGACAAAATAGGTAAAACCATCGCTTTCCATGGGTAAGCTGTGAAATTCGAATTCTCCTAAAGAACGATAATAAACAGAGGGCGGGAAGGCGGTGAAATTGGCACCGGTTTCCTGGAGTTCAAGGCGTAATTTTTCTCCCTGTAATACGGTAGCCGGCGGCTGATGGTAAAAACTGCCAGCTAATGCTGTACTAATCATTAAAATGAAAAATAAAAATGATTTGGTATTCATGTTGCCCCACTATTTGGTTTTTTTGCGGAGTTTGAATTTTAATTCTTTGGTATTGCCCTGTGCATCTTCAAATTCTAAGCGGAATTCATCCGGGTTTTCGTCTTCTTCCTCAAAAATGGGTTTCTCTCCTTTTTTCGTTTTCCGCACAATCGGTTTGCTGTTGGAAGATTCTACAATGCCGGTCATACCTGGCTTTAATAAAGCCACTCCTTTACTGTTTGATATTTCAACAACGCCTTCTTCGCCAAAATAATATGTAGGCCCTTTGTATTTTTGCTGTACCCAAAATTTGGTTCCTTTAACGGATGCGACGGAGGTGGGAGTACTGACCCGATATTCTCCTTTGTTCTTAAAGACCTGATTAAAAATGGCACCCAATTCCAAAAAGATGTTCTTGCTTAACGATTTTTTCTTCTTTTTGCCTTCAAATTTACAAAATGAATTGGCCTGAACGCGAACAATTCCGCCATTGTCAATAAACTTGATGATGGCATAGCTTTTGGTTTTTGTCAAAATTTTTTGATTATTGTAAATTTTTGTTCCACGTCGAGCCAAATTGCCTTTCTTTTTGCCTTCCGGGACCAAATAAACTTTCCCCCTGGCTTTAATCACAATTGCGATTGGTTCCCTGGCGGCTTTAAGTGGCGTAGAAATCAAGGGAAGAAGAATGAACATGGCAATCATCAAATAAATTATTTTTTTCATGGTTACTCCGAGTTTATTTTTCAGGGGCTTCAAACTCCAATAGTTCAAACTGCTTGCCCCGGTAACTATTCAGCAGATTAAAGAACTGATCCAAAGTAACTTCTTCACCATTGTAATAAATGCGTTTAAGTGAAGCGTCTTTAAAATTATTCTTTACTTCTGAAGCGGTGGGGCCGAGCAGCTGTTCCAAAAACTGCCAGAGTTCATTTTGGGCCAGCTGATCCTGTAAATTGATGCTTTTTTCAGGATTAACCAGTTTAAACTGCCAGATTTCACTGTCTAAAAACTCTTCACCCGATGATGTGAAGATGTACATGCGAACCAGCCAGTAATAGGTTTTATTGTATTCGAGCGGAATGGCATCCCCTGATTGCGGATATTGTAAACTAAGCTGGGAGGTGCGTTCTGAAACCCAGTTAGGCTGGCTGTTTATGATGTCATCAAAAGATTGCATCATGTCTTTTTTTTCGAAAACCATTACCTGGTATTCAGTACCATTGCCGGTCCATTGAAAGAGAGGATACTGGCTGAAAATGGTGGGTACCTGTGAAGACCCTGCTGGTCCACCCGGAGAAACCAGATTAAGGTAGCTGGGATTAATGGCTTTTAAAAGAATTTTTTCTTCTTTGGCTAAAGGCATACTTTGATTTATTTGGTTTAATTCAACCGTCAGCAGGTAAACACCGGCAGGAGCTTTGCCAGAGGCTAAAATTTCCCGTTGTAATTCTTCTGCTTCAGGCTTTATGTTCGTCTGGTCAAAGTGGACTTCGGTATCTTCACCTTCGCCAAACTTGTAGCTACCACTTGCCAGGGTTAAATTGCTGATGACATCGGATTGGAAGCTTGCCGGAATCGTAAAAGGACGTGAAATCGCTTCGACCAAAAGTTCGTTGTCTTTAAACAAACGAATTTCAAGGCGACAGTTAGAGTAGCTTAGGTCGGTAAGTTTGGTGATGGTAAGTTGAAAAATCTCTTCTGCGGTGCCAAAATTTTGAAAGTCAATGTCAGATAGATACAGGGCCTGAATTTTATCTTCATTTAAGATCATCAGTTCGATTGAAAAATCATTACCGATGTTTTGAGCTGCCGCAGGGAATGAGAACCCTAAAAGGGTGATTAGCAGATAAATTAATTTTTTAGCCACATTCCCTCCTAACAATTAGATGAATGAATTTATTTAAATACTATTGAAAAAATTGTTGAATTTTGCCCTAACA
>CAYNLJ010000061.1:0-9193 GCA_964398005.1 uncultured Caldithrix sp.
ATGTTTTGATCCGTCGATGGCGAAAACGTGTAGTAAGAAACCGATCCGGCCTGAACATCAACCGAATATCCCCCATCGGTTGATGCTGCACGTCCGCTTGAATCTAACAGCGCATCATAGGTACTTGGAAAAGCATTGCCTGTGGACAAAGAAGTCGGTATGCTCAGGCCAAAAACGACTCGCAGGCTATCAATCACGTCAAAGGAAGATGTTCTTACAAACAAGGAATCTGTAACATTATCAAAGTACCAGGTAGCAAACCCTGGATCACTTGGTTGCGATTGACTGTTTTGCAGATAAGCCGAAGTACCGTTGATGTAAATGGCATTAACGGCAGGCACACTATTAAAAGGTATTTTAATAGCAAACCGATCCAATTTCCCGAGGCCCTGAGCGCCGGTTAGGTCAATGTCATAAAACCGATAATGAAAAGTTGTGTAGTCACCCGCAGTGGCAGTAACCGGGGATATGGAAGCCGTCACTGTGGAATTCAATTTTTTATTGTGAAACAAAATAGCCATGTTGGATGTCAGAGGACCCAATCCGATACCGGTACCGTAATAATAGGTTAATCCGTCACTGCTGCTGGCTCCAATACCAACGGTTGCACTTCCTCCTCCATTGTAGCCAGAATCAATCGTCTGGTATTGCATCTTAATCAGGTTTGAGTGTTCAAAAAGGATGACTTCAAAAATTAGCGTTTTGGTTTGACCCAGATTTGAATCCACCGCATTCCATTGTACCACAACTTTACGGTTTGGGGCACTACCCTTTACTGCATAGAAGACACCGCCATCATAACGATTGTCTGAAATGAGGTCATCCCAGTATGCTGCAATGATAGAATCAGGCCCAGAAGCAGTTGGTAAAGATGCATTAAGAGGATAGGAATTAGTTCCCGGATTTCGAAAACTAATCCAACCATTGGGCGAAATAAAAATACTATCGTGTTCGACACCGTAAAAAGATATTTTAAAGGGCAATTCAACTCCGACTGGTGCCTCATTATCAAAACCAGAGGAAAAAATTTGATTAGCACTTGAATAGATATCAATCCATTCGTATGGAACCGTTACCGTACCCTTGGAATCGGTCCACATGTGGCCAAAGGTATCGTTTCCACCCTGATCTGCACGAACTGAAGTTATCCCCCAAATCAAAGAAAACAAAATTAACAGGCTGATTTTATTCATTTGCATTACACCTCTTTTACCTTGTCATACCTTGCTGAAAATTAAATTCAGCTTGGTCAAGCAAGGCCCCAGGTTGACCATTCTGTTGCAGGTTCAACCATTTGATTTGTCCCTTGCTCTGACCTCGGTCTCGATTGGTAAGATTAAGTTGAATCGTCAAATTACTATTAGCAAAAGAAATATTCGGAGCAAAACGCAAAATCAAAAGGGAATCCACCTTTTCCCAGTGGACAACGTTTTCTGAATCAGGAAAAGTAGAATCATTTTTTAGCCAAAAAGTTCGGTTAGCAGACTTAATGGTAATTGGTGTAAAATTTGTGCTTGCCGGGAAACTGAAAGCAAATGCCTTATTAAGACTTCCGATTTCCTGCAATTGGATACTCAAATTCCAGTTCTCCTGCCTTTGCGCATCATTGTTCGTATTCAGAGAAAGTGATAAATTTTGAGCCCATAGCCAGCTGCTTATGACCAAAATAAATGAAAATACGGTATATGTTTTTTTCATTATCTATGCTCCTTATATCATTCAAATCGTTTTAATTATTAAAATTAAAATATGGCTCAAGTATTTTTTGCTCAGTGATACAAAACACAACAAAAAAACCAAATCAAATCCAGACGGTTTAATGCTTTGCAGGCTTTGGAGTAACATGTTTTACAATATCTAAAAAGGCATTGACCACTTCCGGATCAAACTGCTGCCCACTTTGTTGCCTAAGGACCTCCATGGCCTGAATTTCTGAAAGCGATTTACGATAGGGACGTTCCGAAGTCATGGCATCATAAGCATTGCATACCGCCAACATCCGGGTTTCTATGGGAATTTCTTCACCCCCAATACGATGCGGATAACCTTTCCCATTGTAATATTCATGATGATGCACCGCCATGTCAACCATCAGTTCATTATAGCCAGCTGCTTTAAGTATCTTTCCGCCCTCAATAGTGTGCGTCAAAATTCTTTCCTTAATTTTCTCATCCTTAATTGAGTTTGTCAGAGATTTGTCATAGAGCAGATAACGGTCATCAATTGCAGTTTTACCAATATCATGCATTAATGTACCGAGTCCAAGCTGTTTAATTTCATTTATTGGAAAACCTAATCTTTTGGCCGTTACAGAAACGTAATTTGCCGTTCGAATGAGATGCCCTTTATTAAAGGCGAACTTGGCTTCCATGGCATACAACATGGCTCGAACCGTGCGCGAGAACTGATCTCGATATTCATCAGACTGTTGAACTTGTTCTAAAATGAAGGCGCTTTGATTGGCGACAACAGAAATTAAATTGAATTCTTCAGCCGTATACTCTGTTCCGGTTACTTTAGGTCCAAATACAACAATACCAATGATTCTGTTTTTAATGTAGATCGGACAAACGACATCTTTTTCAAACTGCTTTAGAAATTGAAGTTCATCAGCAAACAAACTGTCTCTTGGAAGGTCTTTTAAATAGAGTGGATCTCTAAATGCTCTTAAAATAGTTATTAAATTACTGTCTAAATAGATGCGAATTGGCCCTGTCTTTATTGAACGCAAACCTTTCTCAACGATAATGCCCCAGAAATTCTGATTTTTCTTTTCCCTGGCCATAATAAAGGCATGACTACTTCCCATCTGCCCCAGGGCGGTTAGCAAAAAGGAACGAAGAATATCTTTGGAATCCTTTCCAATCTGAACCTGTTCGCTGATGGTTAAAATATTCTGAATTTCAAGCTCGCGTTTTTTAATATGTTTGTTTAATTCTTCTGATCCCTGTTGAAGGATGTACAGGCTCTTTTTGTAGTGTTCCTTCTCTTTTTCAGTCTTCCTGAGTTTGGTCTCCAATTCCTGATTTCTTTGTTCAAGGTCCGTGATAAATTTCCTGCCCCAGTAAAGACTTGCACTAAGTAAAGAGTAAACCAATACCTGACTCAACGTTAAAACAATAAAATCCGGGATAAAACCTGCCAATCCATAAGCAAGATTGCTGCCAATAAGTAAAAAACCCGCCAGGTAGTTAAGCCGGGTAAAGGCCTCCCGATTCAAAAATAATGAGATACCTGTCAGACAAAAAGCAGGACCAGCCATGAACAGCATCGATCCGGCCGAAAGCGGGTAAAAACCAGTGAACCAGCTAATCAGGTCAACCCCTAAAATGAGTGCTGCTACGGACTGCATAAAATTTTTATGGTGGAAAAAAATAAGCCAACCTACCAGGGCCAGTGACTGTGCAACCAACCCTGAAATAGCCCAATAGTAAATAAATGGAGGCACCTCAACACGGGGAAAAGAAATGACCAAAACACCAAAAATTACAACAAGAGCCTGCATCCCTGCAAAAAGACTTGTTGCATTGCGATTCAGTCTATTCAAAATTGCTATCATCATTTTAAAATGGCTCGCAGTAAAATCAAAAATTCCTTACCATCATTTTCTACTAATTTTTTGTTTTTCAGTGCTTTCTCATAAGAAGGATTTATTTCAAGAGCCTGGTCAAATTCATTTAAAGCCTGCAAAAATAAATTGCGGCATTGAATTAAATGCACTACTCCCAAACTATTCCATAAATCGGCATAATCTGGCTTTACTTTGATAGCCTCTTTCAATTCATGTTCGTATTGTCTCAACTCCCGGTCCGTAAGATTCACACCATCATACATAAATTTCAGGTAAAAACTGGTACTAATCAAGTTGCTGGTATCCTGCGGGAAGAACCGATCCCTTTGATTAACCAGTAATTGAACCGCTTCTTTGAAGTTAGACTGGTCAATGTGTTGTTTAACACTTAATAAGAGTTCATCAGAAAATAATGGAGTCGATTCCTTTACTTTTTTAAGGAGCTGGTTGGCCCGGTCTATTCTGATCGAAGGTGGAGGCAGATATGAACTTTCCCTTTGAGTCACGACACTTTCCAGATAGGCAATAGCGGTATTATACTGGGCTTCATGATAGTTGGGGTTAATTCTCAATGCTTCCTGGTAATAGTTCAGAGCATTGGTGTAGTTTCCTTTATTCGCATAGGCCAGACCTAATTTGTTGTAAACATCAGCGTAACTGTAACCCGACTTCACCACCCTGTTCAACAGATTAATCGCTTCGTCGTTGCGGTTGAGTCGGGTATAAGTAGTAGCTAATAAGATTAGTGCTCTGTTTGACTTTGGATCAATCTCAAGAACCTTTTTGAAGGTTCTCAAGGCATCTGTAATCAGATTATGTTTTAAAAATAAGGTTCCTAATTTGATTAAAGCATTACTATTCGGAGCCTGGTTGATACGATCAGCAACTTTAAACAAAAATTTTATTTCATCAATTGTAGAATGATGAACATCCTGAACAAAGTTTTTGATGTGTTCTTCCGGAGGAGCGTCCTGTTCACCTTTTCGTCTTTCGTAATTAAACGTCTGTACAGTAATCAACCGACCTTTTTCGAATATCTCACAGCGTACAATACCCTTTGCTTTATTCGTGGCGGTTTGTACATGAAATACGCGATCACTAATGGCGACATTGTCGTTAAAACCTATATCAGGCATGCTCTCTCTCCCCATAACCGCAGCTAAATTATGTGCAATTAGTTATTATTTTACAATGAATTCAGAAAAAAGGCAATTTATTTATTCATTTTAAAGCCCAAAATCCAAATCTGAAAAGAACTCCTCTCCTTTTCCAGGTTCTTCTTCTACTTCTTTTACCACTAACTGGTCTAACATTTTTTCGAATTTTTCTTCCTGTTCAGGGAAAATAACAAAATCAAAGTTAAAGGCCACCTCTTCAAGCGGTAAATCATCTGGCAATTCCAACTTGTCCAGCGTGTTTTTAAAACGAGTGAGGGCAATGCCGATGGTTTCATCTGTAATGCCCGGCATGAGCAGTACCATTGACCCCGGTTCAAGATAAGCCAGAAAATCCTCCGTCCTGACAACCGAGGATAACTGCTGTGCCATTAAACGATCGAACTGATTACGCTGATTTTCATCCAGTTTTTCCAAAAGCTGCAGATTCTGTAATTGGATGGTAAGCATGCCTAATGAGCTATTCTGCCTTAACACACGACTCTTTTCTTCCTGTACTCGCTTTTCAAAATATTTTCTGTTTGCAATGCCTGTGTTCTTATCAACAAATGAATCGCCGGCAGCTTTTTCATAAACTTGCAGGTTTGTAAAGGCCAGATTCACCGTGTTGCTCAACACCTTAAAAATTCGGTGATCTACCGGATCATAAGATCCACCAAAAAGCTTTTCACCACAAACCATAATTCCGATTAACTTTTCATTGGCCATTACAGGAGCGATCATACGAGCCTTGGTTTCTTTGATAAATGGCAACAATTCTGCCAGTTCTCCTCTGAATCTGGTCTCATCATAATAAAGTATTTCACCACCATTTTCAAAATATTGTATTAAAGGATGAGAATGTTCTAACTGATAAGAATTTTGTTCAACCCCAAACCCTTTTGCATGAAATTCGTTAAAATCCCCATCTTTCTCATTCCTAAGCAAAAGAAAAGCACTGTCACACCCCAGCTGCCCAACCAATGTAAGCAGTGCGGTATTGATCAATCCACCACGATCGTGTATGGTAAATAATTCATTACTGACTTCAAAAATCTGGTCAATTTCATGGATTCGTTTTTTCAGTTTTTTCTCCATCTCCAGAACTTTGTCGTTGGATTTGTCCAATTCGTTCTGCAAATGTTCAATTTGTGCAGAAAGGTTGAATTTTTCCTGTTTAGAGTTCAGGCTTTGAGCTAACACGACAAACTGATAGTAAAAATTATTAAACATATCTTTTACAAAAGAATCGTCGGAATGGTGAGAAAAAACAAAATACTGATCACGGCCTAATTTAAAGGCAAAGGCTTCGTTTACTATCACGCCTTCCGGTGGCGTTAAAAATTTTTGAAGGGGTTTCAGTTTCAATGCCAGATGCTTGTCAATAATCATTCTTAATTTTGCTGTATTTTTCATCCTGTACTTTAAATTTTCAATCAGATCTATCCAGGTATCTGCATCCTCATTCATAAAATAAAGAATATTAAGATCATCGCGAAAGGGATAGACCAATTCTTTTATTTGTGCAGAAATTACGTCCGTGGCTAATTGGGATTGATCAGATTCCAGAAAGCTTTTTACTATTTTATTAAAAACATGATGATCTTGCAGTAAGATTTTATTTTTAATGGCGTGCTTAACCACAGGAAGCTTCCACAATATTTTTAGAGCATTTCCCATATTCACTCCCGCTAAAATTGATTAAACAGATTTGAGTAATTTTTTGAATGTCTTAATATCAACATTCAAAATTCTGGCACTTTTTGATTTATTTTTATTTGTAAGATTAAAAACATATCGGGCATACTCTTTTTTAAGTTCTTCCAAAGTCCACTGTTCAGTCGCTGCTTTAATTAAAGTAGACGATATTTTGCCAAACAATTTTTGAGGCAACATTTCGACTGTTATTTTTCGGGGCTTCATATACATTATGGTTTCAACCACATTTTGTAATTCCCTGATATTACCAGGCCAGTGATATTGTCTTAAAACTTCGTAAACGTGAGACTGAATGTCCGGTTTTCTAATATTATACTTTTTTATGTAATTATCAAGATAAAAATCAAATAGTTGCGCTATATCTTCCTTGCGTTCACGTAGCGGAGGAATGTAAATCTCCAGTGTACTCAAGCGATAATAGAGGTCTTTCCGGAATCTTTTTTGAGTCATCTCTTCTTCGAGGTTTTTATTGGTTGCAGCAATAATGCGTGCATGTACCGATTCCGTTTTTACGGCTCCTACCGGAAAGTACAACCCCTCGTCTAATACTCTTAATATTTTAGCCTGCAGATGGACCGGCATTTCTGCAATTTCATCGAGCAAGATAGTACCTCTGCCTGCAGCCTTGAACTTACCCGGCGTGTCCCGCAGCGCACCGGTAAAAGCTCCTTTTTTAAAGCCGAACAGTTCTGCTTCCAATAACTGGTCAGGAATTGCGGCACAATTGATGTGCAAAAATGGATGATTGCGGCGTCTTGATTTATTGTGAATTAATTTGGCTAAAACCGTTTTTCCACTACCTGTTTCTCCGGTAATTAAAATATGAACATCGCTTTGCGCGATAAAATCAATTTTTTCCAGAATATTTTTAATACCTGCAGATTGCCCAATAAAATTCACCTCTGTTTGTAGGTCCCGGGCTGTTTCCTGTTGATCTTGTACCAGTTCCATGGCTTTTAAAGCATTGGTAAGATTTTGGAATGCAGGGCTATCAAATGGCATTAATATGAATTGATGTTCAATAATTAATCGCAAGGTAGCTATATCGGATTTTTGCGTCAAACCGATTAATGCCCCGGGAGCACATCGGTTCCTTATTTGTATTAAGGTATCATACTCAGATTCGTCAATAAAATCGACATCTAAAAGAACGGCAGGGCAAGCATTTTCATCCAGTGCTTTTTGCAAATCTCTCAGATTTGTAAATATTTTGAAATGAGAAACCGAACCATTTAACTGTTTAGTCAGCAAAGCGTTGCGCCTGGCTGAAGGTTCAAAAATAAAAACCTGAATCATGCTTAGGATTCATTTATTTTAACAAAAATCTCTTTTTTCAACTGTTCCAACCATTTTTGATATTCTTTTTGCATTTTAAAATTCAGTGCCATTTGTTCAATTTGTTCCCAATCATTTTCCAGGGTTAAGGTATGAGCTTCCTGCCGGTCATTCAGCTTAACAATATGATAGCCGTAATCGGTTTTAAACGGTTCGCTGATGTCACCCGGCTTCATTTCAGCTAACACCTGACGGAACTGTGGAATTTGCAGTTTATCCAGCTCAAAAACCCCCAAATGGCCTTTGTCTTTACTTACATTCTCATCATCCGAATATTTTAAAGCCATTTCAGAAAAATCAGCTCCATCCAGGATTTTTTGACGTATTTCCTTCAATTCTTGAACGATGCGTTTTTCATCCTCATCGGTTGGTTTCACCTGAATTAATATGTGACGGGTATGGATTCGTTCCCCACGTCTTTCGATCAGTTGAATGATGTGAAATCCGAATTGAGTCTGAACGATGTCTGAGATTTCCCCATCTTTTAAATTAAAAGCCACGGCTTCATACTCCGGTACCAGGTCGCCACGCTGAGTAAATCCTAAATCGCCACCACGCTTAGCCGAAGCAGGATCTTCCGAGTACAATTTAGCCAGCTTGGCAAAGTCTTCTCCTTCTTTTAATTTTTGCAGGACCATTTCCGCTTTGCGGTAAGCCTTAAGCTGTGCCTCTTCCGATGGTTTGATCACTTTTAAAATGTGGCTGATGTCAACCGTTGCCGGTCGGGCGGGCAGGCTGTCTTTGTACATTTTGTAAAATTCTTCTACTTCACGGCGTGAGACTTTGACATCTCTAAAACGCATGGCCCGCACCTGCTCCACCAGCATCTGTTCTTTGATTAACTTGCGGGTGTCCTTACGGATCTGGCTGATGGAATTACCAAAAATTTCTTCTAATTTATCCTGCGATCCCACCTGTTCAACCATGTATTTAATACGTTCTTCCACACGCTGATCCAGCATCTGATCATCCACTTTAACCGTGTCGGCCTCTGCCTTGGCCAGCAACAACTTCTGTTCAATCAGACCCTGCAGCATCCTTTTTCGCAATTGATTGTACTCTTCCGAACCGGGGCGAACCTGCAATCGATTCTGCAAAATGTAATTCTGAGTAAACTGTTCCACTTCTGATCGCAGAATAATTTCTTTATCAACAATAGCCGCAATACTTTCCACCAACTGTTGAGCAAAGATATTGCCAATACCCAATATCAATAATAATATGACTAAATGAATTCTCTTCATAATTTTCCCTGATTTTATTGAATTTTACTTAAATAGGTCTGTATCTGAACTTTCTTCTGAGCTTCCTGAATCAATTGCTGGTAAAGCTCGTCTCTTTTGCGTTTTTTTAAGCGTAGAATGATCTCATCTTCAACCAATGCCAAATCGCGGACCGTACCTTTTTTCTGATA
>CAYNLJ010000062.1:0-9125 GCA_964398005.1 uncultured Caldithrix sp.
CCAGAGTCGCGTTGAACTTTCATTTACAACAGCGTAGGTAGCACAATTTTACGTCAACCGTAGTCCTTTTGCCGGTGTTTTTTAAATTTTAACTAAACTTTCAATGAAGAAAAGAGTTTAACACAATTAAAGTTAAACACAAAGACTAATCTAAAATTACACAGGTTTTAACATATGATTCGAAAAATTCTTTTAATCCTTTTCTCAATACAATTGCTTGTAAGTTGTGGGAAAAAATTAGAACAACCCAAAGAAGTAATTCTGGTTAAAATTGGGCCCAAAACGATTTCCAAAAATGAATTCATCCGGCGGGCCGAGATGACCATTCGACCTCCCTATTGTAGATCCAATTACAATTTACACAAAAAAATAATCCTCAACTCACTCATTGCCGAGAAACTGTTGGCCCTGGAAGCCGGTGAGGAAAACGACTTCATTAATGATCCCCTCATCAAAAAGCATCTGCAGGGCCGCAAAGAACAGGCCATGCGCCAATGGCTCTATTATGAAAAAGCAACCAAGAAAGTGAAGTTAGACTCCAGTGAAATCCTTAAATATTTTGCCTGGGCTGACCGTCATTACAATGTTTCCTATGTCAATTTGCAGGACAGCGCTCTGGCCTGGCAACTGTTTGAGCAGGCTCGCAAAGATACCACCCAATTTGATGAAATTTTACAGCGTAATATCGGCTTAACCAAAATGCCAAAACGCAAAATAAAGTATTCCAATGTGGAACCTGACCCGGTGCTGGATGCTCTGTTTACCAGACGTCTGTTAAAAGGAGAAGTTCTGCCTCCGGTAAAGGTTGGTAAAAATGATTTTCTGCTGATGAAGGTCGATGGCTGGCGCCGATACCCAATCATTACGCAAAGCCAGGCAGATCAGACCTGGTTCAATATCTCGGAAAATTTGACCAAGCGAAAATCTGAAAAATACTTTGCCGATTACATTCGTCAGGTCATGAAGGGTAAAACGATCAATTTTGAACGTAATAATTTCCTGCATTTGGTGGAACTGCTCGGTCCGGTCTATTTAAAAACGCCTGAAGAGAAGAAAAGAGAGTTGAAAAAGCTTTACTGGGATGAGGGGGAAGTGGAGGATAAATTCAACGAAGTGCAGCCCAAATTGAAGGAGATGGAAAAAGCACCAATTTTCGATATTAACGGTAAAACTTACACCGTGGCTGATTTAATGGAGGCCATGTCCACCCATCCTCTGGTATTCAGGAAAAAGAATTTCCCGAACAATGAGTTTGGTCAGCAGTTGCAATTTGCCATTATGGATTTGATTACCGATCAGGAATTGACAAAAATTGCCTATCAGAATAACTACGATAAGATAAACGTGGTACAGCGTAACTATCAGATGTGGAAAGACAGTTTTAATGCATTTTATTACAAGCGTCAACTGATGCAAAAATGGGGCATTGCCGATACTACCTTTCAAAAACGAATGATCCCAGTGCTCGAAGAATTTTTTAATCCTTACGTGGATAGCCTGCAAAACAAATACAGTTCGATGATTGAAATCAATACCGATGAATTCAATAAAATCAAATTGACCCGAATCGACATGGTGGCTACTTACAGCAATTTACCTTATTCACTGGTAGTGCCTCCCTTTCCAACACTCACTACCGACGATCGTCTCGACTACGGAAAAAAGATGAAACCTGATCAAATTCAAAAAGAAACAAAGACCAGTAAACAATAATAAAAAAATAGGCAATAGCCGTATTAAGCCTCTGACGTTTTCTTAACCTAAAAAAGGTTAAGATGAAGATAATTATTTAACTTCTGGAGACCCAAAATGAAAGTCCGACTTTTATCTCTATTTTTATTGATTTTACCTCTCACTACCACTATTCAGGCCGGGATCAAAACGGTAAATATTTTTAATCAAAATTTTATTCATTTCGGTGGAGGCATTCAAAACGATCCCGATTCTGTAAGTGAACGAGACAACGGGCGGATCATCGCCAGGGAAATCAACCTTCCGCAATATGCCGGGCCGGTAAAAATTACAGCGCACTTGATTGTCGATTCTGATGGCGATCCCTGGGATCGGGCCGGTTCCATCATGTTGGAAATTCCCGGTAGACCAAACATTGAACTATTGAAATTCATCACGGGCTTTGGCGGCCGTTCCGACTTGAGTCTGGATGTAACTTATCTGGCTCCTCTGCTAAAAGGTAGAAGAACCATTACCGCATTCGTAGACACCTGGGTCCAGAGAGGTTGGGTGGTTGATTTTGAGCTGATTTACGAAGAAGTCGATTCTCTGCAAAATCCCAGCTGGGCACAAAGCACCCTTTACTCATGGGGGCTCACCCGTGCCGCTGTTCAGGCAGACTCACCGGATGTGGATGTTCATATTCCGGCGGGCCGGGAACGCATAATGTTGACCTATTTTACTTCTGGCCATGCCTATCGGGGGTCGGGCGGCGATGAATTTGAAACCAAGGACAATGTCATTGCCATCGATCAGCAGGAAATTTATCGCTTTCGTCCCTGGCGTGATGATTGCCGCAACTTCAGAGACCGAAATCCGCAATCCGGCCGCTGGGGGGATACCTGGTCTTCCGATTTTTCACGCAGTGGATGGTGTCCGGGAGATATTGTTTACCCGGTCATCTTGGATGTAACGGATGCTTTACCTCAGGGCGTCCATAATATTGCTTATTGGGTAGAAAATATTCGCCAGATGGAATCTGACGGGAATGGGGGGTACTGGCGTCTGTCATCGTACATCAGTGGTTGGGGAAGCATTGACAGCTGGCAGGCCAGGGAAATCCTTTTAAGCGGGCCAACTGGAACGGTCTTTCGCACCGATCAAAAAATTGCCATTCGGATTGATCTGGTTGATGAAACTGGCCTTCCGGTGGTTAAAACGGATCATTATATTGAAATATCCTGTCCACAGGCGGCAGGGCAATTTTCGTTAGACCAGCAAACCTGGCAAAATCCAGTACAAATTCACATCACCGATGGTGTGGCTCAACTTTGGTTTACCGCAGACCAGAATGGTGAATACGAAATTCAGGCCAAAGAAGTTAATGGTAAGTTGCCTGACCCGGCCCCGGTGTACGTAACCATGAATAATTTTGAACCCGGGGAAGGCGAAGTAAATCTCGCCTTAAATTACAGTGCTGTTAATGCGGATTGTGCCTGTAATTCTAATGAAAAACCGGAAATGGCGGTGGATGGTTCCTTAACCACAAAATGGTGTTGTAATAATGGTGGATCGGATTGGTTAACCATAACCCTGCCGGACTCCCAGTTAATGAACTATTTCATTGTTCGGCATGCCGGTGCCGGGCAGGCTCCTGAAGGCGATCCCGGACATGGTGATAACCCGGGACAAAACACCAGGGATTTTAAAATTCAGACCAAAGATTCCAGCGGTGCCTGGGTAAATCTGGTCACTGTAGTTGGCAATCCTCAAACAGAAGAAGGCAATGTGACTTACCATGCCTTACAATCACCGGTCAAAACCGATCAGGTCCGGTTGTTGATTACAGATCAGGGGTCCGATAATGCTGCCCGTATTTATGAATTTGAAATTTACAATCGTGATCTGACGGCGATCGATTTTGATCATTTTTCAGAACCCGCTTTACCTGATGAGTATTTTGTCTACCAGAATTATCCCAACCCTTTCAATCAGCAGACGATCATTCGGATCTTTGTACCTGAGTTTACGGATGTGGAGGCTAACATATTTGACATCCAGGGACGGCAGGTAAAAAAGCTGTTGTCCGGTAAACTGCCCAGGGGGCTGCACACTCTGAGCTGGGATGGATCTAACCAAAAAGGGAGTCCGGTGGCCAGTTCCATTTATTTTTTAAGTGTCAGATTCACGACGCAACAAAATCTGAGTTTTGTCAAGTGGCGAAAGTTAATTTTGAAAAAATAAATAGCATTACAAATTAAAAAATTTGAATTTATGGCCGAGGTTTATTGCAATAATAATGTTTGTTTTGTATTTTAATTGCATAAAATGAAATCTTTTAACGGTAAGGAGAATATTTTAATGAGACGCCGTTCGTTTTTACAAAATACTTTCTTAACGGCTTTAAGCGGAGCCGTTTTAAAGAATAAGCTGTTGAATGCTGCACCATATAAATCCTTCAAACCAAGGGGAAAAGTGGTAGTTGTCTCAAGTTCAAATGGTTTGCGTGCCACACAAAAAGCAGCCGAAATGATACTAAACGGTGCAGATGCTCTGGATGCCGTAATTGCCGGCGTAAATATTGTTGAAGAAGATCCTAATGACCATTCGGTAGGCTATGGTGGTTTGCCCAATGAACAAGGTGTGGTTGAACTGGATTCCTGCGTCATGCATGGCCCTACCCACAATGCTGGAGCGGTGGCTGCCTTAAGAAATATTAAAAATCCCTCAAAAGTTGCCCGTCTGGTTATGGAACGTACCGATCATGTGCTACTTGTGGGAGAAGGCGCATTAAAATTTGCAAAAATGCACGGCTTTAAAGAAGAAGACTTGCTGACCGATGAAGCTCGTGAAATTTGGCTGTATTGGAAAGAGAGTTTGAGCGATAAAGATGATTGGTTTCTACCACCGATCGACAAAATCCCTGAAAAATTCAGAAAAATGTTCGACATCACCGGGACGATCACCTGCTTAGGGTTGGATTTAAATGGTGATATTTCGGGGGTGACTACTACCAGTGGCCTGGCTTTTAAAATTCCGGGAAGAGTGGGGGATAGTCCGATTATTGGCGCCGGACTTTATGTGGATAACGAAGTGGGTGCTGCTGGTTCCACAGGCAGGGGGGAAGAAAACCTGAAAAACTTGTCCTGCTACCAGGTTGTGGAATTCATGCGTCAGGGGGATTCTCCTGAAGAAGCCAGCAAAAAGGTATTAAAGCGTGTGATTGATCATGCCAAATTACCCAACCTGAAGAACAAAAAGGGATTACCCAGTTTTAATTTGCGGCTTTATGCCTTGAACAAAAAAGGGGAGTTTGGTGCCGCATCCATTTATGGCCCGGCAGATTTTGCCGTTTTTGATGGAAAAGAAAATAAAAAATATCCATGCGCTTATTTTTATGAATGGAAGGACATGAAATAGAGGTAATTATGCAAACTGGTGACATACGACTAATCAAAGACATTAATGCCCGACTCGTTCTAAATTTGATTCGTGAACACAAGGTCATTTCCGGAGCTGAACTGGCCAAAATTACGGGCATGAGACCTTCGACCATTTCGAACATTTTGAAAGAATTGAAGGCTAAGAATTTAATCGTTAATCTGGGGAAAGGCGAGTCTACTGAAAAAGGCGGAAAACGGCCTTACCTATGGGGGTTAAATCAGGAAGCTGCTTATGTGGTTGGCGTGGATGTGGAATTAGGAGAAATCACTACCTCCATATTAAAATTGAATGGTGAAAGCATTTACAAAAATGTTTTTAAAACTCAAAAAACCAGTGATGTAAAAGAAATCATCAGGCAGGTAGAACAAACTGTTAATCAAAGCCTTTCCAAAGCAAAAATCAAAACGGAAGATGTTCTGGGAATGGGCGTGGCGGTGGCCGGTGTAGTGGACGCCAAAAATGGCATTGTGATGGAAACGGATATTACACAGCAATTAAATATTCCCTTTCGTTCGTTGTTAGAAAAAAAATTCCCCTATCCAATTGTGGTCGAAAACAATGCCAATGCGGCCGCGATTGGCGCCAAATGGGTTGGCTCTGCCCAGGACGCTAAGAATTTTATCATTGTACTTGTGGAATGGGATTGTAATGTGGGCGGTATGGGCATCGGCCTGGTATTGAACGGCGAACTCTACCACGGTGCAAATTATTGTGCGGGCGAATTGAATGTCCATTTACCAAACCTTACCACGGTGGTAAATACTCTGCGCAACCGTTTACATGAGGGAAAAATTTTAAAGGATTATACTGATCGGCTTCATGAACTGGATGTTTACACCGTGATCGATGCTGCTAAAAACGGTGATACCGTGGCCCGAATGTGTTTTAATATTTTGGGACACCATATCGGGCAAAATATTGCCCCGGCCATTGGCTTGATTAATCCGGAAAAACTGGTCATTGCCGGTGATATTTCTGAACTTGAAGAGATGGTGATCGATCCCATCAATAAAGAAATAGAAATGATTACGCTGAATCTGGTACATGCCAACTTAGAAGTAACAACCAGCATGCATGGACGCTATTCGGTAGCCATGGGCGCTGCTTCTTTGATCTTAAACGAATTCTTTAAAGTTGTGCTGATCAAAAAGAGTGAAATTGTTCCATTGTAAAACTCAGCTCTTTAGTCCATAAGTTGTCCATTTTGTGTTTTTTGTCTTTCCGTCATCAATAGATTTTATTAAAAGAGAAAAGATATCATCAAGCAGCATATAGAATATTTTTCTTGAAAACAAACAAATAAATAAATATATTGTAGGTGAACGCATTTTTGAATTGAACGTGGAGACGTCTTTTAATGGAATTCGGTCATTTCAGCGAAGATAATAAAGAATTCATCATCGAAAATGTTGAAACACCTACACCCTGGATAAATTATCTGCAAAATGGGAAATATTTTGCGCTGATCTCCAACACCGGCGGCGGTTATTCTTATTTAAAAAGTCCGTTGCATGGCAGAATTACCCGTTACCGAATCAATGATGTGCCACCGGACCGGCCGGGCAAATACATTTACGTTAAAGATTTGGATTCAGGTGAATATTGGAGCCTAACCTGGCAACCAGTAGGTAAAAAAAGTGAAGGCTACCGCGTCATTCATGGATTTGGTTACACCCGCGCCGAAAGTCAGGTAAATGAAATTCAGGGAGAGGTAACCTATTTTGTTCCCAGAGAAGACACACTTGAGGTCTGGGATGTTAATTTAACGAATCAATCATCCAGAAAACGAAGATTGGCCATAGTGGGCTATGTTGAGTTTGCTCTGGGACATGCTTTAATAGACCTGATCAATCAGTGTGATGACCAACATTTTAATCGGGCCTACTTCGACAAACAATTAAATACACTGTTTGCTACCAAAACCTATTGGGTTACCGAAAATAGCTCCACCCAGTTTCAGGAAAACAAAGAGTGGGACCAATGGGCTTTCTTCACCGCATCAAAACCAATTTCAAAATATGAAACCGTGCGCGAAAATTTTATCGGTTTTTATTCCAGTGAAAGTAAACCGGCTGCGTTGGAAAGCGGACAGTTTTCATGCCAGGAAAGGGATTTCGGGAATGTAGTAGGAGCCTTGTATTTTGAATTGGAAATGGATCCGGGGCAGAAGGAAAATCTCCATTTTTTACTGGGAGTTGTACCAAAAAATGATTTTGATAATCAGAAAAAAGAGATTCTGAAAAAATATCAAAAACCTGATCAAATTAAGGCCGCTTTCAAAGAAGTCCGTCAATACTGGCAAGATTTTTTTAGTCACACCCAGGTTAAATCCCCTGATCCGGAATTCAATACTTTCATGAATTACTGGACTCCTTACCAGGCAAAAGTTGCCTTTGATGTTGGAAGAGTAGCCAGTTTCTATTACTGGGGAATTGCCCGTGGCTACGGTTTTAGAGATACAGCACAGGACACTATCGCCATTACCATTGCCCATCCTGAAAAAGCAAAAGAGAGAATTAAACTATTAGCCAGGCAAATGTTTAAAAACGGGCGGGTTTATCATCACTTTTACGGCGACGGAAAGGGAGAAACAACAGAACACTGTGACGATCCTGTCTGGTTTATTCTTGCTGTAACCAACTACATCAAAGAAACAGGTGATTTTGAGATCTTAAATCACAAAGAAAAATTTGTTGACACCGAAGAAACTTTTACGATTCTTGAGCATCTGTTGTCAGTATTGCAATTTATTGAGAAAAACCTTGGCAAACATGGCTTACCCTTGTTTGGTCGTGGGGACTGGAACGATACCCTTGATTATATTGGGGGAGAAGATGGTGGCGAGAGCGTCTGGGGGGCCATGTTCTATATTTCTTTTTTAAAAGAACTTAATGCACTGTTAAAACATTTGAAAAAAGCTGAAGAGAGTAGAAGGACAGAAAAGCTAATTGAACAGCTGACACAAAGCGTGGAAAACTTTTGCTGGGATGGGAAGTGGTATTTACGCGCTTTCGGCGATAATGGTACTAAAATTGGTTCAAAGACTTGTCAATCGGGCAAAATTTTTATCAATACCCAAAGCTGGGCCGTGTTAGCACAGCTACCGGATAAGCGACGGTTAGAACAGGCCCTGGAAAGCGTTAAAAGTGAATTAGATTCTGATCAGGGACCTAAAATTTGTGCGCCCGCTTACCATCAGATAAATCCTAAAATTGGTCTGATTACACGCTGTGTAGCCGGGAAAAAAGAAAATGCAGCCGTCTTTTACCATCCAACCACCTGGTTAATTCAGGCTGAATGCTTAATGGGTAATGGAAATCGAGCCTATTATTATTACAAAAAATTATTGCCTAACAGAATTCCTTCTTCTGTTTATAAAACCGAACCATATGTTTATCCGCAATATGTAACCAGTGATGAACATCCCACCGCTGGACAGGCCAGCCATTCCTGGCAGACAGGTACTGCGGCCTGGATGTATCGCGTCATTTACGATTACCTGTTAGGGATTCGTCCAACCTATGATGGTCTTCTTATAGACCCTGTAATCCCTGCCGATTGGCGCGAAGTGGAAGTAAGGAGAAAATTCAGAGGTGTAGAATATATTATTAAAATAAACAACCCCCATGGCTTGCAAAGAGGAGTAAAAAGTGTTAAAATTGAGAACCAGCTTTTTAAAGGAAATTTAATTCCAGAAATAAGGGGGAAATCCTCTCTGCAAGTTGAAGTCATCATGGGATAAAAAAGTGCTTGACAATTATTGACTTTCTTAATATTTTAGAGAAAGTTTTTAGCGAAAATGAACTATTGTAATTTAGTTTTATCTTAAAAAAAAGAAAGGAGGTGCAAAAAGAGAGCCGTACCTATTTTTTTATGTTTTTTTATTAACCACAAGTCCATTAATTATGGGAGGACAGTATGAGCAAATTTGCTTCTATTCTGTTTATTTTAACCTTACTCGTCGCTTTTTCCTTTTCCCAAACCCTGGGAACAAAAGTTGACGAAACAAC
>CAYNLJ010000063.1:0-8972 GCA_964398005.1 uncultured Caldithrix sp.
TCGATTTTTAAACAGGGCTTTACGCTGGTTCCGGGCACGCAGGTCACTCAAACGTTTTCGGATACCGGACAGGTCCTGAGCTGGACCATCAAAGCACCTTACGACATTTTAACGGCCAGTCTGAATTTTAATTTTGATCAGTTGCCGTTGGATGCTAATCTGAACCAGCCGGTGGAACTGGACAAGGATTTAAGCAAGGTAGCCATTCCTATTCGGGTTCGTCAAAAGACCATCACCATTTCAACCGAACCGCTGGACATTGCCGATACCAGTCTGACCAAAGCCCAAACCAATGTGCCGCTAATGTCTGTGATCGTTTCCAACAAAGAGTTTGACGATCCGCTACATGTGAACGGTTTGACACTTGCCTTTTACGGAACCAATGATGTTCCCGATGCCGACAACCTGCTTTCCAACCGGGCGCTCTTACAAATGTTGAAATCCATTAAAGTGATTGATTTTGCAGACTATCAGGGTCTTGGTAAACCAACGGTTACCTATGCCGAGATTGTTTTAACCGATTCCAGCAGCAATCCGCTGCAGATTCATTTCGATCAGGTTGCAGATCTTGATCCTAAAACAGAGGCCAAACTCATGGTCGTGGCCGATTTCCAGAATAATGTGGTGAACCGGATGTTCCGTGCACAACTGCAGGAAGTTCAGGTTTATGATTTTGATCCGGAAAAGCCATTGAAAACGGCAGACAGCCAGGGTAACAGTTTAAGCGAAAGCATGGAACTGATTTCCAAACCATTCACGCTGGTCTCCACCAATCCTGAAGAAGCCTTCGGGAATTTCCCGAATCCATTTGGACGACAGCATCCTTACACCAATATTGCCTTTTTGTTGGAACAGAATGCCAATGTCGAAATCAAAATCTTTACCCTGACTGGTGAACTGGTCTGGAGCAAGAGCTTAAGCGGTCTGCAACGAGGATTCTACGACCGGTTGGTACAATGGGATGGTAAAAATGATAAGGGGCAAAGAGTTCTGAATGGCGTTTACCTGTGTACGATTGATATTAAGCCGCTAAGCGGGGGCGGCAGTAAACGATACATTACAAAAATTGCCTACATTAAATAAAGAAGATGGTGTGACATGATGAAAAATACGATTCATAGAGGCAAAGCAATTTTAAGTTTAATGGTTATCTTCCTCTTTGCTGGCCAGCTTTTGGCTCAGCAGGGACAGGGGGGGACCGAGAGCAACTTGAGCATGGGCTTTGGCGCTCGCGCCTTCAGCGTGGGGCGGGCCTTTACCGC
Source organism: uncultured Caldithrix sp. (assembly GCA_964398005.1). GTDB lineage: Bacteria > Calditrichota > Calditrichia > Calditrichales > Calditrichaceae > Caldithrix. Next base: position 1,263 of record CAYNLJ010000063.1, read on the forward strand.
TTTGGCTGATGACCCAACGGCAGTCTTCTGGAATCCTGCCGGGCTGGAATTTGTGTACCAGCAAAGTGCTACCTTTTTCCACACCTCTTTATTTGAAGGTACCAATTACGACTTTTTGGGCTACGCCTTCCCTACTTTGAATTTAGGAACCTTTGGCCTTGGTGTTGGTCGGATTGGAATAGGTGGTATTCAGCAAACGGATGAATTTAATACTCAGTTAGGCACTTTTTCCTGGGAAGAGTACCATGGTTTCTTTTCCTATGCTAAAAAATTGCCGTACGATCTGACCGCAGGCATGACCATCCGTTTGGTACGAAGAGCCTGGAATGGCCTGGTGGATTCCGGTAATCTGGTCGATATGGGCGTAGGCATGGACCTGGGTTTAATGTACAGACCGCAGGTATTCACCAATGTCCTGCTGCGCGACTGGTCCGTTGGCCTGAATGTGCGCAATCTTTTTCCGCCCCAGGTAAAAGAGGGCGATAATGTGGATGAATTTCCGCTCTCTGCGCGTTTGGGATTTATGAGGCGCATTTTATTGAAAGGAGCAGGAAATCAGTTTAATTTGATGCTTGATTTAGATTATTCGCAAAAGCGCGATCTGAGAATACATTTTGGCACCGAATACAAATTTCGTAATTTAGCTATGGTACGACTGGGTATGGATGGCAGTTCGCCGACTTTTGGTGCCGGATTGCAATACAGCATTTTCCAGATCGATTACGCCTTCTCTTCCAGTCCGTACAGCAATGTGTTTTCCAGCGTGCACCGTTTTTCAGTTTCATTAAGCTTTGGACCAACACGCGATGATTTAATGAAGCTGGCCGAAGCAAAGAAGAAAGAGGAAGATGAGAAATTAATTGCGGCCATCCGTGAAGCCGATCGGCAAAAAATGATTAAACAGCACCTGGAACAGGCCGATAAGTTCTTTAGTGAAGGCCAATACCTGGATGCCATTGTTGAGTATCAGCAGGTTCTTAGTTACGATGCTTTTAATCAAAAGGCCAAGGTGATGCTTGATTCTGCCGATGTCCTGCTGCAAAAACGGCTGGATGAAGAGCGACAAAAGGCCATACAAACAGCTTTAGATAAAGAAAGAGTGGAAAGTGACCGACAATTTATTCAGGAACACTTTGAAAAAGGAAGAACGTATCTGAATAATAATCAGTTTACGCAGGCATTGATCGAATTTAATTTGGCTCTGGAACGAGCGCCCAATGATCCGACAATTCAGGAAGCGATCAATACCACCAAGCGACGACTCAATGAAGAATTGAACCGACTGGTGACCAAAATCCGCCAGGAATTTAGAAAAGGTAACTATTCCGAAGCTTTGCGTCTGGTCGGCGAAGCACGCTTGTTAGGTGGCGATAATCAGGCCCTGCAGCAGGAAATTGAAACGTTGAGCCAGCGAATCAAGGTACAGGAAACAATTCAGCGCGGACTTAGTTTCTTTGAATTGGGAGAATACGACCTGGCCTTAAAAGTTTTTGAAGAAGCCTTGCAGTTAAATCCCGAAAATGAGCTGGTTAAACAATATTACGAAAAGGCCAGAATTGAATCTCAAAGCAAGCAGGAAGAACTGGATCCTGCAGCAGAGAAAAAATTCCTGCAGGGTGTCGACCTGTTTGTCAAAGGTAAATACCAGGAAGCTATTAACGTTTGGCAGGAAATTTTAAAGGATTATCCGTACAACAAAAAAGTTTTGACGGCCATTGAAAATGCTCGTGAGCGTTTAAAGAAGAGTAAGTAAACCGGTAAGTTTAAATGTTTAAGAATGTAAGAAAAGAAGAGATTACCATACCCGCGCAAATGAGTTATCTGACTCAGGTGCGCGATTTTATTGAACGGATCGGGAAAAAATACAAGTTTGATGATAAAATCATCAATTCCTTTAAATTGGTAGTTGATGAGGCCTGTACCAATGTTATTCGCCATGGTTATCGTGACATCAAAAATGGCGAAATCACCATCAAGGCCATCATCCGACGCCTAAGCTTAACCATTATTATCATCGACCAGGGAACCAGCTACGATCCGCGTCAGGCCAATACCCCCGATTTGGATAAATATATTAAAATCGGGAAAAAGGGTGGCCTGGGTATTTTAATGATGCGCAAATTGATGGATGACATGCAATATGCTGTCACCGAACGCGGTAATGAACTTCGCTTAACCAAATTTCGTGAACAAACGCATGAACCCGCTTTACTGGAAAAATGGAATGCACTGAATCTGAAGACCAAATATTCCATTGTGGCCAGCATTGTCTTTACTCTGATTGCTTTTCTTTTCTTTGTGCCGATATATTACAACACAGAATCCAACATCAAGGACAATATCTACACCTTATCGGCTACGGCAGGTGAAGCGCTGGCGGCCAATATTGTTGATGATCTGCTGGCGGAAAATTCAGCCATTCTGTTCGAAAAAGCCTACAAAGTACGCCAAAGCCATGCTTCGTTTATTGAAGAAGTCTTCATTACCGACACAGCCAAAACAATTTTAGCCTGGAGCCGACCCGAAGTTATTTATCCCTTCAAAAAAATCAAATTTGACAGTGCTATTTCGCAACAACCCGACACCATTCAAAACGCTGTGCGGATTCCCTATGCGATCAATGATACCCTTACGGTGAGTGATATGAAGATTCCGGTGATGATGGCCAATGGTGAACAGTTGGGTGAGGTGCATGTCTGGGTAAACGAAAATACATTGAATGATCTGGTAAAACATAGAAAAATTCGCCTGATCATCTATTTAATCATCATTTTGATTGTGGGTTACATCCCCATCTTTTTGCTGATCCACAAAATTTTAGAACCGTTCCACAGTCTGGCTGATTGGGTTCGGCAGGTGGTTCATGGTAAAGTCGATCAGGATGAAATTGATATTGATGCCTCGGATGAAATCGGCGAGATTGCACAGGCCTTTAATGAGATGACCAACAAATTCCGCGAAGCTCAGGTCACTCTGGTTGAACAGCAAAAGTTGCAGAAGGAATTGCAGGTTGCCCAGGAAATTCAGCAGATGTTGCTGCCCAGTGATTTCCCCAAGGTGGAAGGCTACGATATTGCTTCCTACTACGAGGCGGCCAAGGAAGTGGGCGGTGACCTATTCGATTTTGTGGAAGTGGACGACGACACGATTGGTATTTGTGTGGCCGACGTTTCGGGTAAAGGGGTACCTGGCTCGATGATTATGACCATGATTCGTACCGCCTTGCGCCTGGAAGCCCGGGGTAACAAGAATCCGGCTGAAGTGCTGGCCCGCGTGAATGATTTTGTAGTGGATGACATGAAACGCGGTATGTTTGTCACCATGTTTTACGTGGTGCTCGATTCCAGAAACCGCGAAATCCATTTTGCCAGTGCCGGGCACAACCCGATGATTTTGTACCGCAATTCTACCAAACAAACCTATTATTTAAATCCGCCGGGTTTTCCGGTAGGTATTCAGCTACCCGATCCGGAACTTTTTAAACGCACGATTAAATCTGAATCCATTCGTTTACGTGAAGATGACATTCTCGTCCTTTACACCGATGGGGTCACGGAAGCAATGAACCGCAAGCGCGAATTGTTCCGTGAAGAACGCTTTTTGGACACCATCCGGCGCAATGCTCATTTGAGTGTAGCAGAATTCATTAAAACCATCAATAAAGAATTAAAGGAATTTACAGGCGGTGCTCCTCAGAACGATGATATTACCGTAGTCGCCATTCGTGAAAAGATGATGCCCAGCGAGGTAATCATCAATACCCAAAACGAATTGAAACGGTTGATCGATTCGGGGATGAAAGTCAAAGATGCCTTGCAGAAACTTAAAGTCTCTCCGGCTCATTACTACCGTTACAAAAACATTATTGAAAGCAAAGGAATCGGCGCCTTAAAAGATTTCCTGTCGGTGATGGACGATACCATCGAAAAGAAACATTTAAGTATCGAAGTCAAAACAAAAATTTTCGATATTGTTCGCAAACACCCCGAATTTGGTCCCAAATTGATTGCCTATGAATTACGCAAAGATGAATATGGTAATATTAAGGTCGATCCGGATCGGATTTATGATGAACTGGTAAGATTGCGGTTGAATACTGAAGAACTCCGCAGACGCTGGATTGAAAAAGGTGGCACCCGTCCGTTGAAACAGCCGGGTACCCCATTGCTTACCCTTGATGGGCAGGTGATTCTGGATTTTGAATCCAGTGAACAAGTCATTGCCAAAAGGAGAGGAACTACGGTTGCACCTCCTCAGGAATTGACTCCTCCGGAGGAAGAACCGAAGAAAAAAGCCATTCATCTTGTCAGCAGTGAAGAGTCCGAGGAAAAAGAAACTGCTGAAACGGCAGAACTCAAGACGCCTGAAACCCCAGCTGAACAACAAATACAGGAAGCTGTAAAACCTGAAGAGGAAGAGGCTGAAGGCGCCGTAGAAGAAACGAAAGCTGAACCAACCGAACTTACGACAGATGAAACTTTGCCACCGGAAAGCGAGCCGTCAGAAGAACAGCTTGAGGCAGAAGCCGAGGAAGTTGCCTCAATAGAAACAGTGGAAGAACTGGAGACAGCAGAACCGGCACTGGGAACAGAAGAAACGGTAATTGAAGAAGAGACCGAAACAATTGATCTTGAAGAACTCGAAGAAGAGGAAGTTGCAGAAGAAAGCGAACTCCTGCCTGAAACAGAAAAAGAAGAAGACACTTCCAGGATGGAAGAAGTCACCGACGAAAGTGAAGCTGAAGAAGCAGAAGAATTAATAATTGAAAAGCCGGCATCTGAAGAGGAAGAAGTCGAGCTGTTACAAACTGAATCGCAAAAAGAGGCGCTTGAAATTCCACCGACCGAAGAGGAGAGCAAAGAAAAAACTACGGAAGATGAGAAAACGAAAGAACCTGCAGTAGAAGAAGAGTTAGAAGCTTTTGAGATTGAAACTTTAGTGCAGCAGGAACCGGAAGAAATCGATCTTTTGCCAGAACTGGAAAAGATGGAAGATCCCTCTCAAATTTTATTAACCCCCGGTGAAGAAGAACCCGTTTCTGAAGGTAAAAAACTGATTGGTAATGCCTATTCGGCTGCGGAACTACGTCAGATAATGATGGACAAATACAAAAGTGAAAAGGCAACAGAATTTTTTGAACTGGTTAAAGATGATTTCGATCAGATCATTCAATTGCTAACCCATGCTACTAACAATGGTCAGTTGCCGCAAATTATTAATAAAGTTAACATTTTATTAAAAATTATTAAAACTCATCCGATGCTTTCTAATGATGACATGCAGGCAATACAACAATTTTTTGAAGAAATGCATAATTTGTTTTCAATGTACAAATTGCATCTTGATGAGTTGCAGGCAGAGGAAGTTGTAAGAGGAATAAAAGATATATTGAATTATCTGGAAAATAGTAATATATTTAATTCCTATGAGCAATTAATTGAGTCAATCAATGCAGTGGGAATAATGAATTTTCAATTATCACGTTCGTTTAAGAAAAAACGAATTTCTGCCGACAATCCTCTAAGTAGAATAAAAGAACAATTAAAAAATAAAAAAATTATATCGGATGATGCGATATTAGGGCCAAAATCTGACTAATCATGGCCATGCTCAAAGGAGGAATCAATGGAAGGTATTCAAGTTTCAACGGAAGTAGCGGGGAGCCGGAACCATATCTCTATTATTAAAGTAGGGGGTTACATCGATACTACCACGGCTTCTGAATTGGAAAGAGCGCTTGATTCCCTGTTGAAACAAGGTCGGTTCAATATAATTGTCGACCTCGGGAATGTGGATTATATCAGCAGTGCCGGTTGGGGTATTTTTATCAGTGAAATAAAATCCATCCGCGAAAATGGCGGAGATCTAAAACTGGTGCGTATGGTGCCAGATGTTTATGAAATTTTTGAACTTTTGGAATTTCATCACATTCTTGATGTTTACGATTCCATTGATGAAGCAATTAATAAATTTGAAATGGTAGAAGGAGGAGCTGCTCCTGCTCCGCAACCAAGGCCACAACCAAAACCGGAACCTTCGGTGACCCAACCCGCCTCGAATCCTGAACCAGTTAGAGAACCTGTGGTTCAACAACCGGTTGAAAAACAGGAAGAACGTCCGGTTAATTTGGCCAATTTAAGCCTGGAAGATAAGATTAAAGAGGTGGTAAAGGAAGACCCGGGTCTGGGAGCCTATGGAATTAAGAAGAAATTAAATAGCGAAAAATATGGTTTTACAAGAGTAGGCTGGTTTAAAGTACGCTCAGTGCTGGCCAAATTGGATCTAAATTCCAAGTCTAAGCGTTATCAATTTGCAATGAGTTCAAATTAATACAAGGAAAAATGTATGTCTACGATTTTAGAAATTGCTTTAATTTCTATTGTTACGGCATCTACGATTGCTAATTTTTTTGGCATACCCGGTAATGTGCTGATCGCATTGGGGAGTTTGTTTTATGCCATTACGACCGGTTTTTCTGAATTTTCATTTGGTTTTGTTTTAACTATCTTTGGCGTTATGCTTCTTTTTGAAGCACTTGAATTTTTATTGATTTCTTTCTCGGCTCAAAAATATGGTTCCTCCAGATGGGGAGTCGCCGGGGCTATTGTCGGTGGTGTTTTAGGGGCTGTTTCCGGCGCCTTTTTTACACCGGTAATGGGCGGTTTAATTGGGTCTTTTATTGGTGTCTTTTTGGGTACTTTCATCGTGGAATTTAGTCGTAATTCGAACGTGAAAAGTGGGCTTAAGGCGGCTTACGGTGCTTTTTTAGGTCGCATCGGTGGTTTGAGTATTAAGATTATTGGTTCCGTAACCCTGAGCATTATGATTATTATGCACCTTTAATATAATCTTGTTAAATATTAAGTTTTACCTTAATTTATCCCGAAATGTAGAGCATTTCGGGATTTTTTTATGTTTAAAAAAGCAATTCTTTTTTTATTCTTTATTAATCTTTCGGTCGCTCAGGTGGTGAGTCCCGTTCGGATTCATTATTCCGGAGGAGGTGATTGGTATGGGAACAAGACAACCTGGCGCAATATCTTGGACCGGGTGCACAAGGAGTTCAGCATTGAAACAGCCCGACGGGAAGTAGCCTACCGGATTACAGATCCTGAATTTTTTCAGTTTCCCATTGCTTACATTGCCGGGCATGGCAATATTCGCTTTTCTGATGAAGAAGTAAGGTTGTTGCGTAAATATCTTACCTCCGGCGGTTTCCTGTTTGCCGATGATGACTATGGCATGGATGCATCCTTCAGACGTGAAATGAAAAAAGTCTTTCCGGAACTCAATTTTGTGGAATTACCCTTTTCACATCCGATTTATCACATCTATTACCAGTTTAATCACGGTTTACCAAAGGTGCACGAGCATGCCGGGGGACCGCCCAAGGGCTTTGGTCTGATTTACCAGGGACGTCTGGTTTGTTTTTACAGCTGGAATACGGATATTAGCGATGGCTGTGAAGATCCGGAAATTCACGGTGATCCGCCGGATATCAGGGAACAAGCTTTAAAAATGGCAGTGAACATTTTTTTGTACGCATTGTTGAATTAGTGAAGTTAAATCAAAGGTATTAAAAAATTAATTCATGTGTGTTTTTTTGCATTCAGGTTCAGGTAAAAAAGTAAATGGTGCATCGCATACAATACAATCCGCTGGCAGTTAATTAGGCTCTGAATTATGGCAGAAACTTTTATCAATAAAATC
>CAYNLJ010000064.1:0-8728 GCA_964398005.1 uncultured Caldithrix sp.
AGATCTTTTTTGCCGTTAAAATACTCGCTGAAATTGTCAATCAACTGCTCAATCAAGAAGTAATTTTCCTGTAAGAAACGCTCAGCGGCACAACCACGGCGATTACATCTGCGGCAGGGGATCTTTAATTTACAACCAATGCTGTCTTTGTAATCTTTCTCAAGTTCTGTCAAGGCATCCTTGAAATCGGTAATAAAATTTTTATTTTTTAGATAAATTTGAGCCAGTTTTAAAGTTTTTCGTTGCAACATTTCCGATAAATCGCGCAATCGACCAAGATAGAAACTGATGGCGCTCTGCCAGATTTTGTGGGCCTTGTAACGGATATTCGATTCAATGTCTTCAGGTGTGCCCGGCCGCAAAGTCAAATGATGCAAATCTTTGAGACGTAAAATTTCCTCAATACTGTCTTTTACATACTCCAATTCGTTCAAGGTTTTGTGCGTGGTCTCATAGTAAATATGATCAATCCATTCCTGAAAAATGCCCTTGATGTTGGAAGTGATTTCTTTCATGGTAATCAGATCAGAATTGATGCGGGTCTCCAGTTTTTCCTGGTATTTCTTTATCTGCCGGTTGGCAAAATCTAAGGTGCTGATTACGGAACGGTAGTCGTTGATCTTATCGTACCCTAGTGATTGAAAAATAATATCGAAATAGGCTTCTACCGTTTTCTCCATTTCATGAAGCGCTTCTTTTAAGCGTTCACTTTCCAGCATCCGGAGTTCCTGAACCTTGTTGACAACGGATTCATCCATATGAGTTTCCAATACATTAATAATTTCTCGAAAAATTTTTCTGGGGGTCGTGATATCTCGGGCAATTTCGAGAATATCATCAATAGAAAGAATTTGATTTGCAAGGGTACGAACGTGAGCATCTTTATCAATATGGCAATAGGCTAAGATTAAAATATTGCTAAAATCGGCAAGGCTATCAGCACAGCGCTTAATAATGCTTGTTTTTTTACGATTCAATACCTTCCAGAAATATTCGTCATTAGGTAACAGAAGCTCCGGATTTTCTGAATATTCAATCTGCTCACTTTCTCTTCGTTTTTGAAGAATTTCCAGAAGCGAAGTTATTGTTTTAAACTGCTGCAACGAAGTGCTGAAATATTTTTCATTAATGGCTATGTTAACCACGTGTTTTAAAACATGTTGATCTACCCGGCGTAAGGTGTTAAACACAGCCTGTTTCAGCATGGATTCTTCTTTGTAAAGGAAAGGAAGAATGGCTTCAACATTTTTGGGAGATTCCGGATCGCGTTCCAATCGTTGTAATAAAGATAATTTCAGAATCTGATCTTTTTTACGGGCCAAAGCCTGACGGGCCAATCGTAAAAAATGTTCATCCCGCTTGCCACGACCGCGCTTTTGTAAAAGTTGAATGTAGCGCACCAGCATGGTCAATGAAATAGCCGGATTATTGAGCACTTCTTTAAAAACTTCTGGGTCATCTTCGAACATCAGCAAAATAAAAACATTGTGCCGGTCTTCATAGCGGGCAAATGCTTTGCGTTCCCGTTTGCCAAATCCCAGAATATCCTGATAGCGGCCAACCAGTTGCCAGTAGGTGGATTGGTAAACAGCGGTACGTACTTCTTCATTGGGATCGTGAGCCAGTACGTTTAAAATGGCCGGAAAGTGACAATTGGTGGCGATCAGTTTTTTTAAGAGGATTACCTCTTCCTCGGGTTTGTCAAACTGCAAATAGACATGTGTAGGGATCGGCGGTGTGCGCCGAAAGTAGCGGTGCATGATGTAATTAAAATAATGGATCTCATTCTTAAATTTAAATCTTCCAATTTGCATCACTATAGTTGTTATCCCTTTAGTGCAATAGAAAGTGCCGTTGTTAATTTTAAAACGTCCCGATTGGCTTTTCGTAGTCTTTCGGCCAGTTCGCAGGCCATGTTTTTAAACAGGATTTTCCCCAATTGATGATCTTTATTAACCAATTTATCAAAAGAATGTTTACTTAAACTTGCTAAAACACATTCGCTTTTTGTGACAATACTGGCCGAACGCTTGGAATTGTCACCCAGCATGACCATTTCTCCAAAAAAAGGAAAATCCTTTTCTGAAAAATGTAACAGAGATTTTTCCTGTTTGTTAAACATGTGCATCCATTCGGGTAAAATTAAGGATTTTGAAATTTCGACCTGGCCACTGATTAAAATGAACATTTTGTCTCCGCTCGATCCCTCTTTCATTAAATAGGTGTTCGGTGGAAATTTTTCCACTTTCATCTCTTTTAAAACAGTCTTTACCTGTTCATCATTTAATTCGAAGAATAACCGGACATGTTTAAAAAATTGCAGGTTTTCGAGCAAAAAGGGATCAATTTTTCCGTCTTTCATGACTTTTTTCTCTCCAAAACTAAATAGTACTGAGTTTCGCTTAGAATGGTGTCGGGCGTGGGCGCCAATTGAATTTTGACCTGCTTTTCCTGTTCTGTACCCAGGCCGGCTTCCTTAAATTTCCGTATGATGAATTCATCAAGATAGGAATAATCGGAACTCAATAGAGAATTTAAATCGAAGGGTTCGTTCATTTCTACCAGTCCCAGCAGAATGCTGGTGGGATTTGTCCGGAGACAATGTTCCTGTAGTTTTTGGTATGTGCTGCCTACCAGCGATTTAGGAATGGGGTACTGCTGCAAGGAAACCGGAGCGTCTTCATTAAACACCTGTTCCCAAAAGCGGGGAAGCCCGGGGGTTAAAATGTGATGAGCCAGAATGTGTCCTGTGTAGGCATCACTGACCACAATTTCATCTGCTTTGGCTTTGTTTAAATGGCTGTAATTTTCCGGTTCCAGTATATGAGCCACCACGTTGATTTTGGGGTTTAAGGTTTTTAATGTTAAAGTGGCCAGAATCGTACGTTCATCACCCTGTTTGTTGGTTGGGTGACTGATATCCGGCAGAATGATGGCTGCCCTGGCCTGCTTTGCGGCCGCTCTAAGCAGAATGGATTCTTTGGTAAAATCACCCCGCACAAAACGTAAGTCCAGTTCATCATAGCGGGCCAATATTTCTTCGATAGTTTCTTCCGGTAATTGATTGATCAGTACAACGGTGGCGTATTCCGTGGCGCGCTTTTCCAGAGTTGTCAAAATATCATCGCAATGCCGGTTCCAGCCGCAGATAAGCAGATGATTACTCAGTTTTAAATCCTGCAAGCCTTTGCCCTCCCTTAATTTTTGTGTTACAAAAATAGAAGAAATGGTGGCCGTGATAACCGATAAAATGGCCACGCCAAATAACATAACAATAATGGCCAGTACCCGGCCGACAGCGGTGGTCGGCACCTTATCTCCATATCCGACGGTGGAAACAGTGACAAAAAACCACCAGATGCCATCGCTGATTGAGGTAAAATTGTTGTTGACTTTGGCCTCTAAAAAATAAATCAGCAAACCAATCACGATGGCACTAAAGCCGATGATCATGGTGGCCTTGAAAACCGCATGATTAATAAGATGACGGTTTTTGCGCAAAAATCGCTTAAGTTTCAAACTTTAACCTCCGGTCGTTCTATTTTAATAGTCGGCTTTTAAAAGGGTTTTGTTAAAAGAATATTCCGCATTTTTCTCACAAAAGGAAAGAAAATAACTGAAAAAATTTCAACCAGAGATCAGTCTGAATTGGACAGCTTAACACAGATTGAGTTGAATGAGTGACAGAGTTACGAGTAAAAAGTGATGAAGGACCAAACCATTCAACCAGGATTCATATCAGTCAGACCCGGTGAATGATTTTACAGGATCACATTAAAACGGTGCATTAAACGAATTTTGGCTCTCTGTTTTTCAACGTAAAGGGAACCAATGGCTTCATTTTGCCAGCTTAAGGCGTAATAGCCATTTTCAACTCCGGGTACGTTGGTCATGCCGGTTTTAAAAAGTTCCCGCAATTGTTCTTCGGAAACGTTTAAATGGCGCTTGCTGATCCAACGGCTAAAGAATTGAATACTGTGATTGGGTAGTTTCCAGCCGTAAATGCGTTTTTCGCCTAACAGTAATCCTGCATTTAAAAAGTTTGTATCAGGAATGTTTTTGATTTGATTGTTAACCATCCATAGACGGTCGCGGGTTTTAATGTAGCGGTATTGGGGCCAATGATCTTCCGGAATGCCCCATTGTTCGCTGATTTGCTTTAAATCCTCAGCTACCTGCGGATCGTTGTAGGCGATGGTTTTAAACGTCTGGTACGATTTTACCGCCTTGTGTCGGCGTCCGGTTTTGCGCAGCTTGATGACAAAAAAACCTTCCATTTCATGCAGATGGGGCAGAATGCGAATGGCTTTGGTCATGCCTGTGTCAAATATTTTATTTTGATATTCACTGAGCCCGGGCAAGAACTGGCCGTGGATCTGCGGATCAATAGATTCGATTTCCAATGGGTAATGATCCAGCATGAATTGAATCAACTCTTCGTTTTCTTCCGGCGAGATGGAACAGGTAGAATAAACCAGCTGACCGTCCACCTTAAGTGCTTTAAAAGCAGAGACCAGCAGTTGCCTTTGCTGTTCTACGATTTTGGCCATTCTTTTTGGTGTAAGCCAGGAATAAACCTCTGGGTGTGAATGGATGATGCCCAGCGCCGAGCAGGGAGCATCCAGCAGTACTTTGTCAAAATATTCCGGCAGCACATTGCCAATGCGCTCACCAGGCTGACGGTAAATGGCGTAGTTTACCGAACCAATGGTTTGGATGTTGGTGTTCAGAGCCTGAATGCGCTTCATGGAAACATCATTGAGGACCAGAAAACCTTTGTTTTCCATCATGGCTGCCATTTGGGTCGATTTTGAACCAGGCGAGGCAGCCAGGTCCAGCACTTTTTCACCCGGTTGCGGATTTAAAACAATGGCCGGCAACTGCGATGAAACACCCTGGTAATAAAATTTACCCAAAAAGAAATCGATCGTCTGGCTTAGGGGCAGATGATCGTCTTCAATGATCAGGCCTTCGGGATTAAAGGGTACAGCCCGAAAAGGTACATTTAATTGTTGCAGGCGATGTTTAATTTCATCCACGGAACTTTTAATGGTGTTGACGCGGATGGCCCTCGGTTCCGGTTTGGCATTCCAGAATTGCGTAATCTGGTCGCCAAGCAGGTCTTTAAGATATTGTTTCAGAAATTTATTTTCTTTTTGCATAGTTCTGGATTATTGTTCCTTTTAATATTTTCTTAAAAACACATCACGCTTAGTATTCAATAATTTTGAGTGTTGAATTTGAAATTTTGAATTAAGTTGTTTTTAATCCTTAGTTGCTGTTAATGTTTTTGATAAATGGTCTAGAGAAAAAAATCGATTATTTAAAATCAGTACACTACAAAGTTGAATCTCATTCAACATTCAAAACACAAAATTCAAAATTTCCCCGTGTACTTTTGGTTATCACTCGGTTGCGTTCCGGCTGCCTTAATTAATTGACTGGATTAAAGGGCGTTCGATGTTTTCACGAATACGCCGATAATACCAGCGCAACAAGCGGTTGGAGTTGACATGAATCAATGCTAACAAAAACTCCTTACGCACCACACGCTTGGAAATCTTGATTTTTTCAGAACCCAGTAAAGCCAGTGTATTGCGTTGAATCAGTTCCAGTGTGCGTAAAGCCCAAAAGAGGGGCAGAATGCAAAACAAGCGGATGCGCGTTTCTTCCTTGGGGATAGTCAACGTGTAGTCCAGTGCTTTGTCCAAATGGTTTACGGCATCGCGGATTAATTCGTTAAACAGCTGCTGAGCCCGGTCAGCGTTTTCTTTTTGAAAAATGCTTTCACGTGTTAACTGGTATTTTTGCAATAGTTCATCGGGGATGTAAGATTGTCCACGCTTTAAATCGGCTGCCGTATCGCGGATGATGTTTACCAATTGCAGACCTTTACCAAACGGCTCGGCCAGCTGTTCCAGCCGTATTTTAACCATAGGTGTAATTTTTTTCGAGTAAAAGGAGAACAGTTCCGTTAGCAGATAGCCTACCGTACCTGCAACGTAGTAGGTGTACTCATCCAGCTCTTTCATCGATTTCAGGAAACTAAAACGGCGTTTCTGTTTGGCCTGTGCATACTTGCGCATGCCCAGCGACATTTCGGCTACCCAACGGGCAATGTGGCCGCGCATGGCCGGGGAAAATGTGTAGAACACATCCAGCACAACAGGCAGATTGTGGGCCAACTCGTCATCTGCTGATTTTTTAGGCAAAGAGCGCATTTTTTCCAATAATTGCTTGTAGGCCTGTTCATTTTCTTTGGAAAAGATTTCGGCGTAAAGCGTCAGCATGTCCTTCTTCTGTTCCAGGCTCAGGTCAGGACTATCTTCAATGGTGTCGGCAATGCGGCACAGCAGATAGGCCACGGTAACAGGCAGGCGCAAGCCAGACGGCAAACGTTTTATAGTTGGGGCAAAGGTCCGGGAGACCTTTGGCAACATGCTTTCGCAATATTGTACTTTTGATTGCATTTTATTCTAACTCCCAGTTTCAATTGCAGAGAATTTAGTGAATAATCGTGAAAAGGGAAAATTTCTTTTTGTCGGGAGATGGGCGGGAGAAGAGTGGGTGAACCGCGAAAGCAAATTACAGCTACTTAACACAGCTAATTACTTAGCCATCAATTAACACAGAAATAGTAACAGGTAACTAGTAACGAAGTGACTTGCATCATGGGCAATGCTCTGCTTAATTTAGATGAAAACTCAAATGGTCTCAGTTCTGTAACAAAATTTAAATTTCGCTATTGTATTTGTTTACATGCCCTCATCGGGAATTTGTGTTACCACAAGATCGCGTTCTGTTTCCTGCTGATAGCGTGAATAATTGAAGATGATGTTTCTCTCTCTTAATGTGTCTAAGGTGACGTGTACCCAGGCCGTTTGCCAGGTCGAATCTTTGCGCACCTTTACCCCGATGATTCCATTGGAAACTGCCCAGCTGATGTACCAGTTGTTGTAATCAGCGTTGCACATCATCATGTTTACCACATTGGGGTACCAGACTAAATCGATCTGCCTAAGTTCGTAATAAATGGTATCACCTGCCATAAAGCGAAGCGGGTTTTTCTTGTTGTTGCAGAGTATTGCGGCGCCGTTAAGCGGCTTTAAATAAAAGTGAATTTTAGGACCGGTCACAAACTGGTAAAACTGAAATTCACGCTGCAAATCCATAAGCCCATCTTTATTGATGTCGATCGCTTCCGTATCTTTCGCATAATATTGTAAAGTTGGGTCTTCGGCTTCAGGCTGGGAACTGGTATCACAAGCGAAGAACAGGGAAAGGATCACAGCCACTAATGGCAAGAATCTACCCATGTCCTCACCTCCTTTTAATAAGTTAAAGCTAAAATTAATGACTTTTAGAATTTTAAATGGTTTTGGACCCGGTGTCCGAATCGGTCAGGTAACGGGATTTAAGCACCAGCACTTCGGATGGCACACCATACGGGGTTAGAACTTTTTGGTGCAAGATTTGCCATTCTTCCTGATTGACAAAGGAATGAACCATTATTGGACGGCACCCGCCAACGAACACAGGGTTGAGTCTAAACAACAGTTCCCATACCGAAGAGACAATACGCGATTGAATGTTAATACCCTTTGTCAGGCTGGCAATACAAAGCAATCCTCCCGGTTCAAGGACACGAAAGGCCTCTGAGAAAAAACGGTGAATATCGGATGCCGAAAGCAAATCCAGCACATAGTTACTGACCACACGGTCAACAGAGTGGTCCTGAATTGGGAACTCTATGGTTCCATCCGTTAATATGGCCTGGGCCCGTTTAGAAAATGCTTTAAGTCTTTCTTTAGTAAGGTTTATCATAGTCCGGCTAATATCGCAGCCTAAGTAGCGAGCTGATGGATGCAGGCATTGTTTTAACAGACGGGCAGCGAATTTACCGGTCCCACAACCAAATTCGAACACGTAGCGTGCCTGTTCAAAATTGGCATTTGCCACCAGGTCATTTAATGCAGGATCTTCGTAAAAACTTTGGGTATCCTGTTTTTTGCCAAACCGGTCATAGTAAGTTCGAGCAGCTTCTGAATTTAATATTTTTTTTGTGTCCGACATTTTTCACTTTCTATATCATTGTAAAAATATTTTATTTTGCACGCGAATCCAGTGGTACTAATTTGGCAAATCAGCTACCCAGGCAGGATCATCATTTTTGTTTCTTTTTGATCTTATTGCGTTCAATGCCCGGCGGCAGGCCCTGCGGGTAGCGGGCAAAGAGCGCCAATTCTTCCCAGTCATGGCCAGGGTAATCCAAAACAGGTTCGTATGACCGGATGCTAGCAGCGATGGCTCCGCCGAAAAACCACATGGGAGCTGTAAAAACAAAATAGAGACCATTGATAAAAGGAGTTGCTAATGTCATGACCACAGAGAAAACAGCCATACCAGCAGCCTTTGACTTATAAGCAACAAGCCGGGCGGATTTGATGCTATCTTTGGCAATGCCCGTAAGGGTTTTTCCGGCAATAAAAACGGAATCGGCACTAATTGCAATCAGTTCTCCTGCCAGCTTCTGATTGTCCACCTTTTTTACAGTAATCCAGGCGCCGAAGGCATCGGTTTGCAGGTTCTCCGGATTTTGCAGCCAGTTCTTCGGCGCATGTGTAGTGGCACATCCTAAAACCAGGAATATTAGGAGAACTAACGACATGCCGTGTTTAATGACGTTTTTCATAGCGACTGCTCCAAAAACAATCTTCCATTTCTCTTT
>CAYNLJ010000065.1:0-8691 GCA_964398005.1 uncultured Caldithrix sp.
CCGTGGAAGGACTGGAACGCTATCCGGTTAATGTGCGCTACAGCCGGGAATTGCGGGACAATTTAAGCAGCATCAAACGCGTTCTGGTGCCCACGCCCACCGGCGCTCAGGTGCCTCTTGAATATCTGGCCGACATTGAAATCAAAAAAGGACCACCGGTCATCAAAAGCGAAAATGCCCGTCGTACGGCCTGGTTGTATGTCGATATTCGCGATATTGATGTTGGTACTTACGTAAAGAATGCCCGAAAAGTGGTCAACGAAAAAGTGAAATTTCCGGAAGGATACAGTTTGGTCTGGTCGGGACAGTTTGAATACATGCAGCGGGCCCAGCAGCGATTACGTGTGGTGGTACCAATTACACTGGTCATCATCTTCCTCCTGCTCTATTTCAACTTTAAAAACATTCAGGAAAGTTTGATCGTAATGCTCTCGCTGCCATTCTCACTGGTCGGCGGCATCTGGTTGCTTTACCTGCTCAATTACAACTTTAGTGTAGCCGTGGGCGTAGGCTTTATTGCCCTGGCTGGCGTCGCGGCAGAAACCGGTGTGGTCATGCTCATCTATCTGGATCATGCCTACAAGGATATGAAGCTTAAAGGACAGATGCGCAACCTGAAAGACCTTTACGCGGCTATTATTGAAGGCGCGGTGGAACGTGTCCGGCCTAAGATGATGACGGTTACAGCGATTATGGCCGGTTTACTTCCAATCATGTGGGGGCATGGCACTGGTTCCCAGGTCATGAAGCGTATTGCGGCTCCGATGGTTGGCGGAATGGTGACATCTACGATCTTAACTCTGGTGGTAATTCCGGCCATTTACTACCTGTGGAAAGAACGGGAAGTAAAACACCTGGCTGAACAATTGGCCAAAGATGAAGATGAAAAGGATCAGACTTCAGAAGACCAGAGTTAAAAAAGTCGAGCGCAGCGCTTTTTAGGCTGCTGCGATCTTTAATTACAATTTAAAGGAGACTGCAATGAAAGAGGTAAAAGCATTCATCAGAAGCATAAAGGCCGAAGCCGTTGTAAATGCTCTTAATGAACTGGGAGTGGCCGACATTACATTAATTGATGTGATGGGCGTTGGACACCATATGGTGGATCCATCCCAGGCACGCTATTCTGTGGAAATTGTCAACAAATACTCCCAGATCGCCAAAATTGAAGTGGTATGCAGGGCCGAAGACACCGAACAAATCGTCCGCACTATTCGCGAAACGGCTTATACCGGCATGCCGGGCGACGGCATGATCTATGTGATGCCTGTGGAAAAAGCGATTAAAATCCGGACCGGCAAGCAAGACCAGGATGCCGTAAATTAGACAAGGGAAAGGAACACGCGATGAAAAGGTGTTATTTGTGGCATTTCACATAAAGAACAAAGGATCATGGTTCCATTTAACTCATTTAAATTTTATCAGTTAAACCAAAATAACAGGAGACATATCATGAAACAGTTAAGTAAATCATTTGTTGTCGCAGCCATGTTGGTTGCAATCTTTACCCTAAGCGCTTTTGCTCAGCACATGCATGGCAATCAGGCACAAACCATGCAACACAAAGGCATGGAGGCTCAGCACATGCAGGGCATGATGCAAATGGGCCAGATGGGACAACACATGCAGGAGATGATGAAACAGTGTGAAAACATGGTTCAACACATGCACAGTCAAAATCCCGAAGCTATGAAGCAAATGATGCAAAACGGTGTGATGACCACCGGCATGGCCATGAATGACATGGCCAAAAACATGCACAAAATGATGCAGGGCGTTCAAACCATGAAGCAGAATGAACAGATGATGAAAGATCCGGAAATGAAGAAACACGTGGAAGAGATGGAAAAACATATGAATGAGATGATGAAGTCTATGTCCGGAATGATCGAGAATTTTAAGACTGTTGAACAGAAAGGCAGCAAATAATGGCGCTGCATAACCTGAAATGGGGGAAGAGTGCATTGCTCTTCCTCCTTTTAACCGTTTCTGCTTTGCAGGCTGGCAACTTTAGCCTGACTTCAACACTGGGCATGAGTCGCGGAGATTACTTTTACAATCAGGCTTTGAACAATTATCTGTTCAGTTTGGGAGGCCGCTATACGACCGAAAAGTGGAGTTTTGCTACCTATGTTTCTTATCTGTTGCAAAACAACGACCAGACACGCCGTGTGGGCGGTATGCTTTTACCGGCCGACGGTTCGCACAACAACGGGCAACATGGAAACATGATGGGCGAATCCGGCATGATGAGTGACACGCACACCTTGCTTGGCGGTCTGGGCGATTGGTACGTCTACGGAACCTACCGCCTGCTTTCCTCGGGCAAGAGGATGCCGGAAGTTCAACTTGCCGCGCAGATTAAGATTCCTACAGCCAGCACAAACAACGGTTTTGGCAGTGGCAAAACAGATTTTTGCGGCGGATTGGCCTTTCGTAAAAGCGTGCAGCGCTGGCTGTTTTACTCCGAGGTAGGTTACAGCTGGCTGGGCGATCCGGCGGGCGTTGTTTATCTTGATTCCTGGCGCTTTTCTTTTGGCACAGGTTATGTTTTTGTACCGCAACGATTTTCAGCCATGGTTAATTATTACAACTATGGTAAAATTCTCAGCGGCTATGCCGCGCCGGCAGAACTGGGTTTTACCGGTTATCTTAAACTTGGTGAAGGTCGGAATCTTTTGTTACTGATTTCAAGAGGATTAAACGATTTAGCCGCCGATTTTAGCTTATCGTTCGGCATTGAACAATCTTTTTAGAGGTGTTTATGTTACCATCATGGTTACCCAATGTGCATCCTTTACTGGTGCATTTTCCGGTGGCGCTGCTTAGTTTGGCAGTTTTACTGGAGATTATTCTGCTATGGGCTGTCCGGGATGTTAAAGCACGGCGCTTTGCCCTGGTGTTTTATTTGCTCTCATTGGCGGCCACAGTTGGTACTTACTTCAGTGGACGTCAGGCGGCGGACGCTGTTCATCTGCCTACATCAGCGATCCCTGTTGTCAGCCGGCATGCGGACCTGGCGTTTTGGATTGTAGTCGCCTTGTCTGTTTTTGTGCTGTTAAGATTGATTTTTTACTGGCGCCGGTGGGACCTGCAACGCTGGGCGCGCGGATTTTTTTTACTGTTCATGCTGCTCATTTTTGGCCTGGTACAGCGTACCGCTGAATATGGCGGACAATTGGTTTACCAGCATGCTGTGGGCGTAAAAAATTCCGTTGTTCTCAAAGAACGCGTCCCATTACCCGAAGCTGGCAGGGCTAATACTCCTCTTTCCGGTGTCGCTAATGTATCCCTGCTGCCCCGGGGCAACCAGCAACCTTTTATTATCCTGGGCCCCGACAGCATGCTCCATATCGGACGACCACAGGCAGACTTCAAGGGCATGTGGCTTACAGAAGGAGAATTCTCAAATCTGGAAATGCATCTCTATTTCCAGGTTGTTGATTTTACCGGTAAAATAGAACTTCTTTTCCATTTCAGGGATGAAAACAATTACGATTTTGCCGCCATCGACTCTTCTGCTGCAACTATCGGCCGATGGGCTGGAGGGGAACAAAAAATCTTCTCGCGAAATTCTTTTACCTGGAGTCGGCAGCCACAAGTGCTGCGGCTGGTTTCCCATGGAAATCATTTGCGGCTGTATGTAAACGGAAAATTGGCTGCCCACACGCATGCATCAGCGCCAGAGGGCGGCCGGGCAGGTCTGCGCTTTTCCGGTCGTGGAACAATATTGGTGCAAAAAATTGAAATTCAGAAAATTAACAACAAATCATGAGGAGAAATATCATGAGTTATTATTTTAGTAAAACCATTAACGGATCGTTCGACGAAGTTATCCAAAAAGTAACGGAAGCTTTACAAAAAGAGGGCTTCGGTATTCTAACGGAAATAGACGTCAAGGCAACACTTAAAAAGAAATTGGATGTGGATTTCAGAAATTACCGTATTTTAGGGGCTTGTAATCCGCCTTTTGCCTACAAAGCTTTACAGGCAGAAGACAAGGTAGGTACCATGCTGCCATGTAACGTTATTGTACAGGAAAAAGACGCAGGACAAATTGAGGTGGCGGCCATTGATCCTGTAGCTTCCATGCAAGCCATTCAAAACGAAAATCTGGCCGAAGTTGCGCAAACTATTCGGGAAAAATTGCAACATATAGTGGATTCTCTGTAACACTTTAACTTAGGGGAAGGTGATGTTATTTGGCAAACTCAGTATTTTATTTGCTTTGATTTCAGCTCTTTTTGCGGCCTTTGCCTATTACCGGGCCGATAAACTGCATGGTTCAGGTGGCCAGGTTTGGCAGGATTACGGTCGAAAGGCTTTTTATCTGGAATTGGCTTTTATTGCTCTGGCAAGTTTTTACTTTTTGTATTTGATTTTAACACACCATTTTGAGGTCAGTTACATCTACCGTTATTCATCGCGTGATTTAAGCCCTGGCTTATTAATCTCTTCATTTTGGGCCGGGCAGGAAGGTTCTTTTCTTTTTTGGGCAATTGCTCTGGCTCTGATGATATTTCTGGCCCGAAAACGTTTTGCAAAATTCGAAAATCCGGCTATGCTTTATTTGAATTTAATCATGGCAGGTTTCCTGGTCATATTGATTAAGGTTAGTCCTTTTGCCCTGCAGCCGCAAACGCCTCCCGATGGTGCAGGTTTAAATCCCTTATTACAAAATTTTTGGATGGTGATCCATCCCCCTGTTCTGTTTTTGGGATATGCCGCAGCAGCCATGCCTTTTGCTCTGGCTCTGGCCGCCCTACAGAAGAATGACTATGACCAGTGGATTCGACTGGCTCTGCCCTGGAGTCTGTTTACATCTGTTACGCTTGGCGCCGGAATCATCATTGGCGGTTTTTGGGCCTATGAGGTACTGGGCTGGGGAGGTTACTGGGGCTGGGATCCGGTGGAAAACTCTTCACTGATTGCCTGGCTGGTAATCATTGCCCTTTTTCATGGGCTGCTGATCACCAAAAAGAATGGCGCCCTGCAAAGATCCAATATCCTGCTGGCTATTCTGGCTTTCTTCATGGTGCTTTACGCTACTTTTCTTACCCGTTCAGGTATTCTGGCTGATTTTTCGGTGCATTCCTTTGAAGACCTGGGAATAAGTGCCTACCTCATTTTGTTCATGGGCCTGGTCTTGCTATTGGGCTTTGGATTGCTGATCCGGCGTTACGATGAAATTGATTACGCAGCATTGCCCAAACTCGGTTTAAATAAAGAAACCGCTCTGTTGGTAACCATGGTACTGTTTCTTACTTCGGCTTTACTTACCTGGGTGGGTACCTCTTCGCCCCTGTTAACGTCCATTTTTAGTGAAGCTTCCCAGGTGCAAAGTGATTTCTACAACCGTGTAAATCTGCCGCTGGGAATTTTGATGGCTCTTGTTATGGCCCTGGCACCCTTCATGCACTGGAAATACACTCAACAGTCCATGTTTTTAAAGAGACTGGCCTGGGCTATTGGGGCAGGTATTTTGATGCTGATACTTTTGATTAGCGTGGGGTTTAAAGAATTTAAATATTTGCTCTTTCTGGTGTTCAGCGCCATGGCATTAGCCGCCAATTTCCACATGTTTTTAGGTCGTCTCCGCCACTCGTCAAATAAGGGTGGACTGGCTGCCCCCATTACGCACTTAGGTGTAGTACTGGTCTTTTTGGGTATCATTTTATCTGCCTATTATTCAAAAACGGAACGCCTGGTACTTACGCAAAATGAACCAAAAGAGGTCTTTGATGCCAGCCTGACCTACACTTCCGATTTTCAGGGTGCCGGCGGCAAGAACGGTGTCATTGTACAGGTACAAAGGGCCGGGAAAAATATTGAATTGCGGCCGCGCATTTACATGAATAATTACATGGGCAACATGATGCACGAACCGGCCATCCAACGTGGCTGGATTGAGGATTTGTACCTTTCACCCTTACAGGTAGCCAGAAACAACCAGCATCAGGGGCACGAAATGCTGACCATTGGTAAAGGCCAAAGCCAAACCTGGCACGATTACGAAATACACTTTACCGGCTTTGATATGCAAAGCCATGGAGAAGGGCAGGCTATTCAGGTCTTTGCCAAGCTGGAATTTGTTAAGGGAAATAAAACCGTCTCTTTACGTCCTGGTGTGTTGGTTCAAGGCCAGAAACGTGAACCGATTCCCGAAATGCTGGAAGATGAAGA
The DNA here is from genome assembly GCA_964398005.1 of uncultured Caldithrix sp. Taxonomy (GTDB): domain Bacteria; phylum Calditrichota; class Calditrichia; order Calditrichales; family Calditrichaceae; genus Caldithrix. Next base: position 6,184 of record CAYNLJ010000065.1, read on the forward strand.
CCTGGGAAAAACAGAAATTATTCTAAATGGCATCAATGCTGATCAACACACCATAGAATTGATGTTTCATAATCAGAAAAAGATGGCTGAACAAGCCAGCAAAGCTCAGGTACTGATGGAAGTAAGTTTAAAACGTTTTATTTCCCTGATTTGGTTGGGTGCAATCATCCTGACCATAGGAACAATAATTGGCGGAATCAATCGATTTAAAGAAAGGAAAAGGTCATGAGCACAAAAAAGATCTGCGCTCATTGTGGTGCAGAAAATGAGTCAGAAGCAAAATACTGTCAGCAATGTGGTTCCCAATTGGCTAAAGAGAAGGGTAAATTTTGTCCAGAATGTGGTTCAAAAAATGAGATTAATGCCCGCTTCTGCCAGAATTGCGGTACTGTTCTGAATAGAAAAAAGTCCCGGGCTCAAAAGAGAGAGGTTAAAAAAAGCAAAGCGCCGGTTTTGGTTATAGGCGGAATTTTGGGCTTTTTTATTCTGTTCATTTTCATGAAGAGTATCCAGACTCCTGCTACTTCTAACTCAAGCAATCAACCAGTGCAACCGACAGAAATTTTGAGTGGTGATATTGCGCTTGAAGCATCCGTTAGCGAACTAGCCAATCAGTTCTGGTGTGCCTGTGGCAATTGCAACGATTCACTGGAAAAATGTGCCTGTCCTAAAGCGCAGGAAGAACGCAATTTAATTCGCAAAGAATTACAGAAGAATACTGACAAACAACAAATTGTGCAACAGGTGAAGAATAAATATGGCCTGTTCAAAGCTGATTTTAAGGATTTTAACCCGGGAAATTAGCAATGCTCAATAATCTGATTGCCATAACTGTACTGCTGCTGTTAGCGGCCTTAACCATACGCACTCTATGGCGGCTGGTACAAAAATTAATTCATAAAAAAACAAATAAACAGAACGCCGCCTCCGGCGGTTGTTCCCATTGTCATTAAACCAAACAGGAGGTTCCTAAGATGAACAAAATAAAATTGATGCTGAACATTGTTTTTGGGCTTTTGTGGCTGACTAACGGCCTTTTCGGCCAAATGGCCCAGGTAAAACAAATCAATGCCAGGCAGCTGAACGAAATGCTGCAGAACAAAGATTTTGTACTGATTAACGTGCACATACCTTTTGCTGGTGAGATTCCACAAACCGATCTCTCCATCCCTTTTGACAAAATAGAAGCAAACAAGCAGCAGTTACCGGACAAAAAAGATGCAAAAATCGTCGTTTACTGCCGCAGCGGTCATATGAGCGCCATTGCGGCCAAGGAACTGGTTAAACTGGGTTACACACAGGTTTATGATCTGCAAGGTGGCATGAATGCCTGGAAAGAAGCCGGCTTTAATTTAATTTCTGAAAAAGAAGTCAAAAAGGATTGTCAAAAGGAAAGCACACAAAGCTGTTGCCAGAAAAAAAAGAACGGTTGAAAAGTTGGTGCCAGGTTAAAAATAAAAAAGCCTCTGCAAGAGTGCAGAGGCTTTTTTGTTATTATTCGGGTTGGTAAGGCATCATGCCATTGGGAATGAAGTTGGTGTCCAATCCGGGACGGACAAAATGTGCCAGTTCCGGATGAGGTCCACCATCCAGGTAAAAATGTCGGACGGCCACGTGCTGCAACCAGAGTACTTTGTTCGGATGTAAGCTACCATCGGAAACACGTACCAGCTCGTGATAATGCACAAAACCGGCCGTTGCTTTCTGTTTGGCGATTTCACCGTTCCAACGATCGATTTGCGCGTTCACCAGATAGAGCAGTGCGCCATCGGGTGCGGTGGAAGACCACCATTGGGCCTTACCAAAAGGGCCGGTATTGAAATGTTTCCCGATAAGAGTGTTTTCGCCCGTTTGCTGCCAGTAATGACCAGGAATGTCTGTCGCGCCGTCAGGCCCGTCCGGAGCGCCAGCCAGATAGTAATCCTCGCCATCAATATTTAGCATGATGCCGTGGCTGAAACCATTGACGGCTTTCTGGCTGAAATCTGTACGTTGCGGTTCGCTATTCGGTGCCTGGCTGCCGGTATCTGTGCCAAAATCACTCTTTTGACAAGAGACTAAAGTAATGGCGAAGGCAGAGGCAATCAGCGCCATTTTTAATTTAGATGTTCTCAACATAACTTCCCCTTTTTGGTTAAATAATACTGTCATCATTAGAATAAGTAATAAAAATCACGAAAATAACACGTAGTTTTCATATTTATATTGAATTTTTATCACAATTTGAAAATTTTGCTTTTCTGAACTGTGCCAAACTTCTAAACGTTTCGGAGTTTTAATGCCCTTTTTCTTTTTTGGGTATGATTAATAAATTTGCAGAACAGAACCACTGTTTTGTTTTATGGCACTCAAACAATCGTAAGATTCTGCTCAATTTGAAAAAAATGGGTTTTGCTAAGATCAAGATTTAGAGTACTTTTCTCGAAAACTCTCTCACTTTAGCTTGCGATCATGATTAAAATGGTATGTACATTGATTAACTGGATTTCAGGATTATTAGGATTATAT
>CAYNLJ010000066.1:0-8598 GCA_964398005.1 uncultured Caldithrix sp.
TGTTAATGACAGCGGCAGGTACCATTCCTCCGGCCAATGTACTGGTGTTGGGTGCCGGGGTGGCTGGCTTGCAAGCCATTGCCACGGCCAGAAGGTTGGGCGCCCGGGTGGAAGCATTTGACCCGCGTCCTGCGGTACGTGAACAGGTGCAGAGTTTAGGTGCCACATTCATTGAAATGGAATTGCCGGAAGAAGATGTGGAAACCGAAGGTGGTTACGCCAAAGAACAGTCTGAGGCTTTTTTGAAAAAGGAACAGGAAGCCATTGCAGCCCGCTTACCAAAAACGGATGTGGTGGTCACAACGGCTCAGATTTTTGGTAAAAAGGCACCGGTGTTAATTACCGAAGAGATGGTTCAGTTGATGCCACAGGGTTCGGTGATTATTGATCTGGCGGCCGAGCAGGGCGGAAATTGCGCTTTGACAGAGGCTGGTAAAACCGTTGAAAAACATGGCGTGAAAATTTATGGCGCGGTGAATCTGCCGGCTACCATTCCCGTCCATGCCAGCCAGATGTATTCCAAAACCATCAGTAATTTGTTTAAACAGCTGTTTAAAGAAGAAACCATGAATTTTGAAGATGAAATAACCTTAAAATCATGCGTGACGCGTGACGGGCAGGTGGTTAATGAATTGGTTGCCCAGGCTTTACAAAAGGGAGGCAAGTAAAATGGAAGGTATCTTAATTTCATTGTATATTTTTGTGTTGGCCATCTTTGTTGGCTTCGAAGTGATTACCAAAGTTCCCCCGCTGTTACACACACCGCTGATGTCAGGTTCAAATGCCATTTCGGGTATTACTATTGTGGGTGCCTTAATCAGTGCCGGTGCCGGACACAATCAGCTGGCTAAAATTTTGGGTTTGCTGGCGGTAATTACCGCTACCATCAATGTGGTTGGCGGTTACATGGTAACTGACCGCATGCTGGAAATGTTCAAAAAAGACAAAACTGAGCAAAAAAGGTAGGGGAGCTGAATTATGGTTACGATTACGAATATTGTCTATTTGATTTCTGCCAGTTTTTTTATTTTGGGACTTAAATGGTTAGGTTCGCCCAAAACGGCCAGAAAGGGAAATTTCCTTTCCATGCTGGGTATGCTGATGGCCATTGTAGTTACTTTACTGGATAAAAATATTCTGGATTTTACCTACATTATTGCCGGATTGATTATTGGTGCGGCTATTGGAGCTTACGCGGCCAAAACCGTGGAAATGACCGCCATGCCGCAAATGGTAGCGCTGTTTAATGGTTTTGGTGGCGCGGCTTCTGCTCTGGTAGCTTATTCCGAATATGTGCGCGTCGGAACGCTGATGCCGCTGGACGTAAGTATCACGCTGGTGCTCAGTCTGTTGATCGGTGTGGTTACTTTTGTAGGAAGTTTAATCGCTTATGCCAAGTTACAGGGTTTGATGACCGGCGCACCGATTACCTTTCCAGGACAAAAATTTGCCAACGCCATTCTGCTGATAGTGGCGCTGGTGTTGGGTGGCTTTTTTGTGGTTGAACCGGCTGTACCCACCTTTTTATGGGTGATTATTGGGATCGCTCTTATTTTGGGAATTACCTCCGTTATTCCCATTGGCGGCGCAGACATGCCGGTGGTCATTTCACTGTTAAACTCCTATTCAGGTTTGGCTGCCGCTATGACCGGATTTGTGCTTTCCAATAACGTGTTAATCATTAGTGGTGCACTGGTTGGCGCTTCGGGTATTATTTTAACCAACATTATGTGTAAAGCCATGAACCGTTCCCTGGCTAACGTGTTGTTTGCAGCGGTCGGGACGGCTGATGGAGGTGGCGGAGGTGCTAAAAAAGACAAAGCCGAAGTTACCCAGTACACGGCAGAAGATGCTGCTGTCGTCTTAGACAGCGCAAGATCGGTCATCATTGTTCCCGGTTATGGTCTGGCTGTTGCTCAGGCGCAGCACGTTTTGCATGAGTTGGCCGAATTGCTGATGCAAAAAGATATTCAGGTGCGTTACGCCATCCATCCCGTTGCTGGTCGAATGCCGGGCCACATGAATGTGCTGCTGGCCGAAGCCAATGTGCCGTACGACATGCTTTACGAAATGGATCAGATCAACGATGATTTCCAAAATACCGATGTGGCGCTGGTAATTGGCGCAAATGATGTGATCAATCCGGCGGCCCGCACCCAAAAGGATAGTCCATTGTATGGCATGCCAATCTTAAATGTTGATCAGGCACGAACGGTAATGATTATTAAACGCAGCTTGAGTCCGGGCTTTGCCGGGGTCGATAATGAATTGTTCTATGATCCAAAAACCATGATGCTGTTTGGGGATGCCAAAGAGATGGTTACCGAACTGGTAAAAGAAATCAAAAATATCTGATTAACTAAGCGCCCCGGGATTTAGTGGGGCGCTTTATTTAATTAAAGATTCAAATAGTTGATTATCAGAGCTAAGTTGAGAGACATCATCTGACTGAAAAAAATCAATTGGCGTGGCCAGGGCGGCGGCAGTCACCCAGGCGGCGCCATTTTGCTTTAATTCTTTGGCGCATTCGTTTAACGTGCTTCCGGTGGTAATCACGTCATCAATCAACAAAATACGTTTGCCTTCTACCTCTCCCTGAACTTTAAATGCGTCTTTAACGTTTTGTTTGCGTTCTTCGCGGCTAAGTTTTGTTTGCGTTTGTGTGTTGCGCACTCGGGTCAGCAAATGAGTTGTTAGCGGAATACGTGTAATTTGAGAGAGGCGTTTGGCAATAAGCTCACATTGATTGTAGCCACGTTCTTTCTGCCGGACGGCATTTAAAGGCACAGCAGTAACACAATCAAAGTTTAGTGGTACAAATTCCGCCAAAGTTTCGCCAAACAGATCGGCTACCGATTGTTGACGCTGGTATTTAAGAAGATGAATCAGTTTCTGAAAAGAAGCATCAAAAGGATGGCAAACAATTAAATCGTCAAAATAAGGTTGTTCAATCTCATCCCTCAGGTTCTCAAGAAATATTGGATCTAACAGAGGAAGACTGCTGTGGCAGGCGGGACAAATGACTTTATGCCCCTGAATTAGCGGTTCACCACAAATGGAACATTGTGCTGGTGCCACAAAAGAAAGTACCGGTTCCACGACCCAGTCGTGGACTACACTTTTCAAATTAAACATAAGAACCCCCACCCGAGATTAAACCTTTTAATGATTAAATAAAATTTATTAAAAACACTGTATTCAGCAAATTTCATCCTTTTTGATGAAAAGTTTCAGGAGTACAGAAAATTTTTAGGTTAATATTTAACGCTCCTTAAATTTAATTTACATTTCAATTTAGCGCATTGACGCAGTCTATGCACTCCAAAATTCTGGGCAAAGCATTTACATCTTCGTTTACTATTAAACTGATTTTGTTTTTCTTTAAATGCTTTGCCCCTACTCTTATACTCTTCAACCCTTAACTCTTAACTTTATTGAGCCTTTGGCTCAATTGCGACTCTGGAGAGTCGCGCTACAAACATTTCAGCGCAGGCCTAAAGCCTGCGGCTACCGGTTTGGGGATACTTTATGGGCGAGGCATGCCTCGCCCATACTCTTATACCCTTATACTCTTATACTCTTAACTTTTTATTCATTCAACCATTCACCCAATCAACCACCCCTTAGAACGGCATCGAAAAACTAACCTGTGGCATCACCCGTTCAATTGGCTTGTATTCGCCTTTTTCTTCATCATAAATAAAGTTCCAGCGGTAAACCATGGAAACCAGAAAGTACTTGTACGTCCGGTAACCAATAATTGCCTGGGCAACGGAACGGTAGTCCAGAGTAAAAACATCTTTGAACTTGCCAATGCCAACTTTGTCGTAAGTGTATTTTAATTCCACACTGGGAACCAGGTCCTTGGAACGGGCTTCTAAATGCATAATACCGCTGTTTTTGAGATTTTCATTTTGCTGGTAATTACCCACCAGTCTAATTTTGCCCAAAATTTGTCCGGCCAATTCACCAAAAATACCCTGTGTCTTTTGCACATAGTTTAAATATTGTTCTTTGGTTAAAACGCTGGCCGTTGGATCGGTGACATTGTAATAATCAGCGGCCAGAGCATTGCGCTCCAGTTCGTATAAGCTGTTAAAGTAGTTGGGTAAAAAGCCATCGCTAAGGAAGCGCCTTTCTAACTTGGCATAAAGACCGAAAAGACCAAAGGCATTGGGGATGTAAGCTAAAATACCCACGGCTTTACCATCACCGTGATTGTTTATTTTGGCATAATCGGCATAAAGGGTAGTGGTTAAAATTTTACTTTTAATAATGGGTAAGCCCAAATCAACACCCCATTCGGTAACGGCATCATGTGTACTTTTTCGGTCATCCGGGTTAAAATCGCCGATGTAGGTGGCGCCCATTTCAAAGTTTTTTAGAATGGGGATACCGGTGGATATCAACGGCCGGTAGTAAAAGCGACCGCCTAAAACTTCCAGATTGCCTAAATTGCTGGTAACCGATTCAAAACCAAATCGTTTAAAATCGATGTCCAGAGCAAGACCAATTTTACGATAATCGTAATTGGCCTGATTGGTGTAGTAGCCCATGATAAAGCCATGGCCCAAAATAGCACCATCCAGGGTACCAACACGTGTGTAAAAGGGATCGTTTTTGTGGCCCCAGCGAATGTAGCGAATCATTCGTAAAGCACCAGCGCCTTTATCCCAGCCGGTTTTTCGGAACTTGAATCCCTCGCTGTTATTGAATAACAATTCGATATTCAGGCCCATGCCAAATTTACCAAGCGATAGCTCCGGAGTTAAAGTAAAGGTGGTGTAAGCCTTTCCGTCGATCCAGGTCATGCCGAAGCCACCGTTAAAATAACTTTGATCCTCTGCACCAAAGGGATCAACCCCCTGGGAAAGTAATAAATTGAAATTAAATAAGAGAAGAATGATCGTAATAAATAGACCTAACCGCTTCATGAATTTCCCCTTTATTTTAACTTATTATTAAACGAAAGATAAAAGTGGTCCAAAGTAATTGAAGAAAATGTTTTCATCTGCCAGCTCCGGAAAATAATATTGTTGTAAGAATAGTAAATAGAATTAAAAAAGGCAAGTACTTTGTTTAAAAAATTCCATTTTTTTTTAAATTATTTAACTAAATCAATGTGTGACCGAGAATAGAATAGCAGATAACAATAATGTTTGTATTTAAAACTTGATTTAAAAAGTGTATTGATTTCATACAGCAAAATGTTCATCTTTTGGACGATTTTAGTCCATTGCCTAAAATTTCAACTATTTGGCCTTCCTTGTAAAAATTTTGTAAGTCCAAAAAAAATATAAACATATCTGGTTTGTGCTCAGACTGGTCAATAATTTTGGCACAGAAAATGCATCTATAGCGGCAAGAAAATAAAATAATGGAGGAGTGAGACATGATGCAGACTTCAGTAGATGCCATGTGGTTGGATTACAAGAATAACCGAAGCCTGAAAAGCCGCCAGCAACTGTTGCTGAAATACATGGGGCTGGTTAAGTATGTGGTAAGGAAAATGATTAAAAACTACCCACAGGCACTTGAAGAAAATGATTTGTATCAGATTGGTGTGGTCGGTTTGGCCGAAGCCATCGATCGTTTCGACCCAGACTATGGAATTAAATTTGAAACCTATGCCATTCCTCGTATTAAAGGCTCCATTATTGATGAACTTCGAAAATTAGACTGGGTACCCCGCTCGCTCCGTGCAAAATTAAATCATTTCCGGGAAAAAAGCGTTGAACTGGAACAAAAATTTTCCGGAAACTATACTGATGAAGAAGTAGCCAATGGCCTGGGGCTTAATGAAAAAGATCTTAAAAATATTAAAAGAGATTTGAATTCAGCCACCCTTTATTCTCTCGACAAACCTCTTGATAATAACGGTAAGCAAAATCTTTATGATTTGATTGAAGATCATGATTATGTAAGAGCAGACCAAATAATAGAAGAAGAGGAAATGAAAAGAGTTTTATTAAAGGCAATCAAGAAATTGCCGGAAAAAACCCGCTTAGCCATCACTCTTTATTACTATGAAAAGCTAACATTCAAGGAAATCGGTAAAATTTTGAACGTTTCAGAGTCGAGAATTTCCCAGATTCATTCTGAAACGATGACTAAATTGCGTAAAGAGATTTCCAAAATGCTTTATGTTTAGCTTGAAGTTCTTGGAAAATATTTATAATTTGCGCTCCGGTTTGGAATTAAGAGAAAGATGTTGGCTATATGGATAATCAACCAAAAGTTCTGATCGTAGATGACGACAAAGAGAATGTCGATTTGATCGCTTATTTTCTAAAACCTCAAAATTACAAAATTATTACCGCACACGATGGGGTTGATGCCTTAAAATTAGTGGAAAAGGAAGAACCAGATATCATCCTGCTGGATATTAAACTTCCCAAAATGGATGGTTTCGAAGTTTGTGAACGGATTAAGAAAAAAGCCCCTACTCAATTCATACCCATCATCATGATAACGGCTCTCAAAGATTTAAAAAGTAAAATTCGCAGTCTGGAAGCGGGAGCCGATGATTTTATTTCCAAACCATTTGAAAACATTGAACTACTCACCCGTGTAAAATCGCTCCTTCGTATTAAAAAATATCACGATGAAGTTGAAAGGAAAAATAAAGAATTAGAAGAAAAAAACCAGGCCTTATTGCGAATGTCTCAGTTTAAGGAAGAACTAAGCCATTTAATTGTACATGATATGAAAAACCCTATCTTTGTGATTCAGGGAAATTTGCAGATGCTGATGATGGGCCTGGACGACAGTATGTCGACACTTAAAAAATACGTTGATCGTATTGATCGCAGTACACAAAATTTATTACGCATGGTGATGAATTTAATCGATATCACCAAAATTGAGACCGGTTCCATGTCGCTTAAGCTGGAACTGGCCAGCTTAAATGATGTCATCGAAAACAGTCTTTCTCGAATCAAAAATTTTCCTGAATCTGCAGATAAACAAATCAATATCGATTTTGTGGATCAGATGCCATATGTGAAGATGGATGTTTCGGTAATGGAACGGGTTGTTGACAATTTACTTAGTTTTGCTCTGGCCAATGTCCCTTCCGATGGGCGTGTAGATATTAAGACGTTTAAAACCGATAATATGGTTGGTGCGTCTTTCCATGATTTTGGACAACAGATTCCACTGAAATACGGGAATAATGTATTCAATAAATTTCGACAGGTGGAAATTAAGAAAGAAGGTTATCGCGTCGGCCGGGGGCTTGGGCTTACCTTTTGCAACCTTGCAGTAGAAGCTCATGGCGGTAAAATGTATCTTGATGAAAAGAATGAAATCGGCAATAACATCATTTTTGAAATCCCAATAAACAAATAAAATATCACTCAAATATCTTCTGCTAAAGTTCTAATTAAGCCTTCCGATTATCAAAGTAGTTTAATAATCCTTTTAACGAAGGGTGGGTAGTTGATGTTTGCGGATCAAAATTTTAACCGAAAAGAAAAAAATATGTCTGACCTTGAAAGAAAAAAAATGGAACTGATCAAATTGAGGATCAAAAATAAATATTATGATCGACAGGAAATTCTGGAAAGAGTTGTCAGTGAAATTATAAAAAATGAGATGAAAAAAAATTAAACAAATTCAGTTTATTAGATAAATATTCGATATTTAATTCTAAATATTCCCCACTTTCTTTTTAATTTTATTGCAATTACATAACTGGTTAGTGAAGGGCTCTCCTAGATTTTTTTTCAAGATGCTAATTTTTTGGAATAGGCATTGTCTTGAAATAAATTTTTTTTTAATATGAGTATAACATAAATTTAATATTTGGGACTGATATTTATCAGTTCAAAAGAGAGTAGTTGTTGTATCACTAACCATTTAAGGGGGTTCTATGAAGGCCTTTCTACTTTTTTTCCTCACACTCTTTATTGCCTCAAATCTGTTCGCCGGGTCTGTAGCCGGTAAGGTAACCGACAAAGCAACAGGCGAACCATTGGCTGGGGCAAATGTTTACCTCAAGGGTACAACCATGGGCGCCGCTACGGACGAAAATGGTATGTACTTTTTTAATGCCAAGGATGGAGAGTACGTCCTGGTTTGTGATTTCGTAGGCTACGCGGTTCAGGAAGTGCCTATCGAAGTTAAAGGCGAAGTCCGCCAAGATTTTGAACTGACGGAATATCTCTTTTCCAAGACCATTGAGGTTTTTGCCGATCGCGCCAAGGAAAGAGAAACTCCGGTAGCTTTTACTAATGTGGAAAAGGAAGCCATGGAACTTCGCCTGGGCTCCCGTGACATTCCTCTGGTACTGAACACAACTCCGAGTGTTTACGCTACACAACAGGGTGGTGGTGCCGGCGATGCGCGCGTTAACGTGCGTGGTTTTAATCAAAGGAATGTTGCTATTATGATCAATGGTGTTCCGGTTAACGACATGGAAAATGGTTGGGTTTACTGGTCAAACTGGGATGGTGTTGGCGATGCTACCGCTTCCATTCAGGTTCAACGTGGTTTAAGTGCTGTTAACCTGGCCACGCCTTCTATTGGTGGAACCATGAATGTTATTACGGATCCGACAAAAGTCACTCCTGGTATTACTTTTAAACAGGAATATGG